>NZ_JBEXKG010000026.1:0-70045 GCF_040609555.1 Streptomyces sp. NPDC004658 | reverse complement strand
GGCGGCGGTGGCCGCGCCGGACTGGACGGCCGCGGCGATGAGGGCGGCGACACCGGCGAGGGCGACGGTGGCGGCGCGGCGGTGCGCGGTGCGGCGGTGCGGGGTGTGGGAGGTGCGTCCGCGAGAGGAATTGCTTCTCAACACTGACTCCTTCTGCGTGACCGCGGGTCGCGCGGCCGGGGAGACCGGACGGTGGGTTGGGGCGTCCGGGCAGAACAAGGCGTTACGCGAAAGCCACGTGCAGGTGCGGAGCCGGCTCACACAGACGCGCAGAAACTGTGGGGTTGCTGTGAGTCGGCCAGGGAAGAGTGGCAGGAGATCTCGCCACTTGTCAGGACCGCGTCACCAACTTGGCCGGATTTGGTTCGTTGACCGGATGTTCATGTTCGGTATGCGGACCGTTGGTCGGCCGGTGCGGCACGGCCGTCGCCTTCCCGGGGACAGCGGGTCCTTAAGGGCCATGGGCGCGCCGAGCCCGTCCGGCGGAACACGGTGACCCGAGCGGGTGACGGCGCACCGACGTCGCCGGCGCCCGGCGGGACCGGCCCCGGCGCCACAGCCGGAGCCGGGCCGGGCCGAAACTCGGTGGGCGTTGTCAGTGGTGGTCCGTACGCTCGCGCATGATGGCCACGACACGTGCAACCCCCGACCGATCCGCCGTACGGACCCTGCTCCGGCTGTGGCCGTACGTCCGTCCCGTGCGCGCCCGGCTGTTCGCCGCCGCGTTCGTCGCGGTCGTCGCCTCCTGTACGGGGCTGGTGATCCCGCTCGTCCTGAAGTGGATGGTCGACGGGCCGGTCGCCGACCGCGACCCGGCCGGCGTCTGGCGCGGCGCGCTGTACCTGTTCCTGCTCGGCATCGCCGAGGCGGTCCTGTTCGGCATACGGCGCTGGCTCGTGGCGCGGCCGCTGTCGCACGTCGAGGCGGAGATGCGCGCCGGCCTGTACCGGCATCTGCAACGGCTGCCGGTGGCCTTCCACGACCGCTGGGCGTCCGGCCAGCTGCTCTCGCGCGGCACCACCGACCTGATGCTGCTGCGCATGTTCCTCGCCTTCCCGCTGACGTTCCTCCTCGTCAACGGCGTCACCATCCTCGCCGGCGTGGTCATCATGCTGCTCCAGGACTGGGTGCTGGGACTGGTCATCCTCGGGCCCGCCGTCCCTGTGATGTGGACGTGCGTGGTCTTCGAACGGCGGTACGCGCAGGTGGCGCGGCGCGCCCAGGACCAGGTCGGCGACCTGACGACGGTGGTCGAGGAGAGCGTGCTCGGCATCCGCGTCATCAAGGGCTTCGGCCGCCACCGCAGCCAGGCGCGCGCCTTCCGCGAACTCGCCGGCCGGCTCCGGGGCACGGAGCTGCGCAAGGCGCGGCTGCTGGCCACGATCTGGGGCGTCATCGTCACGCTCCCGGAGGTGGCGATCGGGGCGGCGCTGGTGCTGGGGGCCCTGCGGGTGGCCGACGGGGAGCTGTCCGCCGGGACGTTGGTGGCCTTCCTGAGCACGGCACTCGCCCTGCGGTGGCCCGTGGACTCGATCGGGTTCCTGCTGGCCATGAGTCAGGAGGCGGCGACCGCAACGGAGCGGTACTTCGAGGTGATGGACGAGGTGCCGGAGGACCGGCAGGGCGGGGGCGGGGACGCTCGTCCGCGCCCGCGGGGTGCCGCGCGCCCCGCCGCCGCGCAGGGGCTGCGGTTCGAGAACGTGTCCTTCCGTTACCCCGACGCGCCCCCCGGCTCCCCGCCCCTGCTCACCGGCGTCGACCTGCACATCCGCCCCGGTGAGTCCATGGCCCTCGTCGGCGCCACCGGCAGCGGGAAGACCACGCTCACCGCGCTCGTCCCCCGGCTGCACGAGGTGACCTCCGGGCGGATCACGCTGAACGGCGTGGACATCGCCGGCATGTCCCGCGAGGAACTCCGCGGCAGGGTCGCCGTGGCCTTCGAGGAACCGACGCTGTTCTCCGCCAGTGTCGGGGAGAACGTGCTGATGGGCGCCTCGGACACCGCGGGGAAGCCGGAACTGGACCGGGCCCTCGCCATCGCCCAGGCCGACTTCGCGCACGCGCTGCCGCAGGGCACCGACACCCGCGTCGGCGAGCAGGGCCTCAGCCTGTCCGGCGGCCAGCGCCAGCGCCTCGCGCTGGCCCGCGCGGTCGTCGGCCGGCCCGAGTTCCTGGTGCTGGACGACCCGCTGTCCGCCCTGGACGTGCACACGGAGGCCGCCGTCGAGGCCGCGCTGCGCCAGGTGCTCGCCGACACCACCGCGCTGATCGTGGCCCACCGCCCGTCCACGGTCCTGCTCGCCGACCGCGTCGCCCTGCTCTCGGGCGGCCGGATCGCCGCCGTCGGCACCCACCAGGAACTGCTGCGCGAGAACGCCGAGTACGCCCATCTGATGTCCGGGGAACAGGAGGGCTCCCGTTGACCACCACGACCCCGTCCACCCCCGCCGTCAGCGACGACGACGGCGAGGAACCGGGCCGCCGCGAGGACGCGGGCGCCACGGGCGACCACTTCGACCGGGACGTCCTGCCCAGCCCGCCCGGCGCCACGGCCGCCCTGCTGCGCTCGCTGCTCGCGCCCATGAAGGCCCGGGTCACGCTCACCACGCTCCTGCTGCTGCTCCAGCAGGCGGCGGTGCAGGCGGGCCCGCTGCTGGTGGCGTACGCCCTCGACACCGCCGTACCCGCGTTCCGGGACGACCGGCGCGGGCCGCTGTTCGCGGTCGCCGCCGGCTATCTGCTGTGCGCGCTCGCCTCCGGTGTGCTCCAGTTCGCGTTCATCGAGACCTCCGCCCGGGTCAGCCAGGACGTGCTGCTGGACCTGCGCGGGCGGATCTTCCGCCACGCGCAGGCGCTGAGCGTCGACTTCCACGAGCGGTACACCTCGGGCCGGCTGATCTCCCGGTCCACCACGGACGTCGAGTCGCTGCGCGAACTCCTCGACGAGGGGCTCCAGGAGCTGGTGACCGTCATCCTGTCCTTCGTCTACATCTCGGCGCTGCTGCTCTGGCTCGACCTCGGCCTCGGCGCGGTCGCGGTGGCGTCGTTCCTCCCGCTGTATCTGCTCGTCCGGATCTACCGGCGGCGCGCGGCGCGGGTGTACGGGGCGCGGTCCACGGCCATCGCCGCGGTGATCGTGAAGTTCGTGGAGACGATGAACGGCATCCGGCCGGTGCGCGCGTTCCGCCGCGAGGCCGCGAACGACGCCGAGTTCGCGGTGCTGAACGCGCGGCACGAGCGCACGAACGGCGACTCGCTGCTGGAGATGGCCCGCTATGTGGTCGGCTCCCGGCTGGTGGCCAACACGGCGGTCGCCGGGATCGTCCTGTGGGGTGCCTACCGGGTGGCGTCCGGCTCGCTGGAGCTGGGTGTACTGGCAGCGGCCGTGCTGTATCTGCGCCGGCTGTACGACCCCATCGACCGGCTCGGCATGTTCCTGAACTCCTACCAGTCGGCCGCCGCCTCCCTGGAGAAGATCGCCGGGCTGCTGGCGCAGACGCCGTCCGTGCCGGAGCCGGAGCACCCGCGCGAGCTGCCGCCGCTCAAGAGCGAGTTCCCGGGGCGCGAGGTGGTCTTCGACGGGGTCCGGTTCGGCTACCGCACGGGCGGCGAGGTGCTGCCCCGCTTCGACCTGACCCTGCCGGCCGGGCAGACCGTCGCGGTCGTCGGCTCCACCGGTGCGGGCAAGTCGACCCTCGCCAAGCTGCTCGCCCGGTTCTACGACCCCTCCGCCGGCCGCGTGCTGCTGGACGGCGTGGACCTGCGCGAGCTGGCGATGCCCGAACTGCGGCGCGGGGTCGTCATGGTGACGCAGGAGGCGTTCCTGTTCTCCGGCACGGTCGCCGACAACATCGCGATCGGCCGGCCGGACGCCACCCGGGAGGAGATCGAGCGGGCCGCGAAGGCGATCGGCGCGCACGAGTTCATCAGCGCGCTGCCCGACGGCTATGACACGGACGTCCGCAAGCGCGGTGGCCGCATCTCCGCCGGGCAGCGCCAGCTGGTCGCCTTCGCGCGGGCGCTGCTCGCCGACCCGGCCGTGCTGATCCTGGACGAGGCGACCAGTTCGCTGGACGTGCCCGGGGAGCGGGCGGTGCAGCGGGCGATGGCGACGGTGCTGCGGGGCCGTACCGCCGTGGTGATCGCGCACCGGCTCTCCACGGTGGAGATCGCGGACCGGGTCCTGGTGATGGAACACGGCCGGATCGTCGAGGACGGCCGCCCGGACGAACTCATCGGCGGCACGGGCCGGTTCGCGGATCTGCACAAGGCGTGGCGGGAGAGCCTGGCCTGACCCGCGGCGGGGTCCGGGCGTCCGCCGAAACCCGGTTGCCCTCGCCTGTGCGCCGCTGACAGGGTCCCGGCCATGCCTACCTTCTCGGCGTACGACGGGACCCGGCTCGCCTACCACGTGTCCGGGGACGGACCCCCGCTGATCTGTCTGCCCGGAGGCCCGACGGACTCCGCCTACCTCGCCGACCTCGGCGGCCTGACCGCGCACCGGCGGGTGATCAGGCTGGACCTCCGGGGCACCGGCCGGTCCGCGACCCCGCAGGACACCGTCTCCTACCGCTGCGACCGGCTCGTCGACGACGTCCAGGCCCTGCGCGAACACCTGGGCCTGGACCGGATGGACCTGCTCGCGCACTGCGCCGGCGCGAATCTGGCCGTGCTCTGTGCGAGCCGCCGTCCGGACAGTGTCGGCAGGCTCGTGCTGATCACGCCGAGCGTCCGGGCCGTCGGCCTCACGATCACCGGTGACGCCCGGCTGCGGACCGCGCGGCTCCGCCGGGAGGAACCGTGGTTCCCGGAGGCGTTCGCGGCCTTGGAGGCGATCGTCGCGGGCGAGGCCACCCCCGGCCGCTGGAAGGCCGTCGCACCGTTCTCCCACGGCCGCTGGGACGCGGCGGCCGAGGCCCGTCAGGCCGCCGCGGACGAGCGGACGAACCCGGAGGTCGTCGCCGCCTTCGGCGCAGAAGGCGCCTTCGCCCCGGCGGCCACCCGCGCCGCGCTCGCCCGGTTCGCGCGGCCCGTCCTCCTCCTGGCCGGCGAGGTCGACCCGGGAGCCCCTCCCGGCACCGTGGCCGAGTTCGCGGACCTCTTCCCGGACGCCGAGTTCGTCGTCCAGCCCGGCGCCGGGCACTACCCGTGGTGCGACGACGCCGACCGGTTCACGGCGGCGGTCGCGGCCTTCCTGGGGCCGGCTACCGCGCCGTCGTCCTAGCCCCGGCCGGGGGCCATCACCCTCAGTGGTCCAACTGACCCCATCGCTGGTCAGGGTTGCCGTTGCACGGCCACTGAATCGCCTTGGCCCCGACGGCGGAGCCCTTTGTGCCCAGGCACATCTGCGAATTCCTGTTGATCATCTGGTACCAGCCCGCACTGGAACCCTTCTGCCAATACCACAGCTGGTCCTTGTTTCCGTTGCAGTCCCACACCGTGGCGGTCGCGCCGGACGCCTGGGAGACGCCATTGATGCCCAGACACTGGCCATTGTCGTTGGTCACCCGGTAGTAGGTTCCGTGGGAATCGCTCCCCATCTTGCTGAAGTGCCAGGACTGGTCGGGGTTGCTGTTGCAGTACCACTGCAGGGCGTTCGTCCTGTTGGCTCCGCCCTGGCTGCCCAGGCAGTAGTTGTTGTCGTTCATGAGCCGGGGACCGCTCGCTGCCGATGCCGACGGCGCGATCCCAACGAACACGGACAATGCGGCCGACATGGCACTTGCCACGATGGACACGCGCGCGAGCTTGTTCATAGCAGTCCTCACTCCAGAAATGAACCCGGCAATTGTTTCGCCGAGTGAACAGATCTGAGAGGTTATCAGATAATAACCAGCGCAGAATGTCGCCTGGAGGGTGGTTAATTGAAAGCCCAACGATTGAATGTGCGTGTTTTATCAGTGCGGGTACGCCAAATGGACCGGCGTGCCAAATGGCTTCCTCCCTCAGGGAAAAGTCCCTGAGCCCCGAGCGCGTTGCACCAGGGAGGCGTGACTCGCGTCACGTACGGCTCTCACACGGGCTCAGGCCACCTTCAGCAGCAGCACCGCCCGCGCGGGCACCGTGATCTCCGCCCCCGCCCGGTGGACCGTGCCCGGCGCCCGGTCCTGCTCCTCGACCGAGGTGTCGACGACCACCTCGTACCGTTCCGCCCACGGCGGTCCGGGCAGCACGAACCCGGTGGCCCGGTCGCCCGCGTGCAGCACGGCGAGGAAGCTGTCGTCCACCACCGGAGCGCCCCGCTCGTCGCGGCCCGGGATGTCCCGGCCGGACAGATACATGCCGAGCGTGGCGGCGGGCGCGTACCAGTCGCCCTCGGTCATCTCCGCGCCCCGCGCGGTGAACCAGGCGAGGTCGCGCAGCCCGTCCGCGGTCTGGGCGCGGCCGGAGAAGAAGGCCCGCCGGCGCAGCACCGGATGCCGGTGGCGCAGCGCGATGAGCCGGGAGGTCAGGTCGAACAGGGCCCGCCAGCCGGGCTGCTCCAGCAGCGACCAGTCCAGCCAGCTGGTCTCGTTGTCCTGGCAGTAGGCGTTGTTGTTGCCGCGCTGGGTACGGCCGAGTTCGTCGCCCGCGACCAGCATCGGCACGCCGGTGGACAGCAGCAGGGTCGTCAGCAGGTTCCGCAGCTGCCTGCGGCGCAGCGCCCGTACGTCCGCGTCGTCGGTCTCGCCCTCGGCACCGCAGTTCCAGGAGCGGTTGTCGTCGGTGCCGTCCCGGTTGCTCTCGCCGTTGGCCTCGTTGTGCTTGGTCTCGTACGACACCAGGTCGCGCAGGGTGAAGCCGTCGTGCGCGGTGACGAAGTTGACCGAGGCGTAGGGGCGCCGGCCGCCCCAGGCGTACAGGTCGCTGGAGCCGGACAGGCGGTAGCCCATCTCGCGCACGTCGGGCAGGGCGTGCCGCCAGAAGTCCCGGACCGCGTTGCGGTAGCGGTCGTTCCACTCGGTCCACAGGGGCGGGAAGGCGCCCACCTGGTAGCCGCCGGAACCGATGTCCCACGGCTCGGCGATCAGCTTCACCCGGCGCAGCACCGGGTCCTGGGCGATGACCGCCAGGAACGGGGAGAGCATGTCGACGTCGTGCATCGAGCGGGCCAGCGCCGCCGCGAGGTCGAAGCGGAAGCCGTCCACACCCATCTCGGTGACCCAGTAGCGCAGCGAGTCGGTGATCAGGCGCAGCACCTGGGGCCGCACCACGTGCAGGGTGTTGCCGCAGCCGGTGTAGTCGGCGTACCGGCGGGCGTCGTCCTGGAGCCGGTAGTAGCCACGGTTGTCGATGCCCTTCAGGGACAGCGTGGGGCCCAGCTCGCCGGCCTCCGCGGTGTGGTTGTAGACCACGTCCAGGATGACCTCGATGCCGGCCGCGTGCAGCGCGCGCACCATCCGCTTGAACTCGCCGACCTGCTGTCCGGTCGTACCGGAGGCCGCGTAGGCCGCGTGCGGGGCGAAGTAGCCGATGGAGTTGTAGCCCCAGTAGTTCGTCAGGCCCCGGCGCAGCAGGTGGTCCTCGTGCGCGAACTGGTGCACCGGCAGCAGTTCGACGGCCGTGACGCCCAGCCTGACGAGGTGGTCGATCGCGGCCGGGTGCGCCAGCCCCGCGTAGGTGCCGCGCAGTTCCTCGGGGACGCCCGGGTGCAGCTTGGTGAAGCCCCGCACATGCAGCTCGTAGATCACCGAGTCGGCCCAGGGCGTCTTGGGGCGCCGGTCGTCGGACCAGTCGTCGTCGTCGTGGACGACGACCCCCTTCGGGACGTACGGCGCCGAGTCCCGCTCGTCGCGCACGGTGTCGGCGACCGACTGGTCCGGCCAGTCCCGCACGTGCCCGTACACCTCCGGTGCCAGCCCGGACGAGGCGTACTCCCCGTCCACCGCCCGCGCGTACGGGTCCAGCAGCAGCTTCGCCGGGTTCCAGCGGGCGCCGGTCCACGGGTCCCAGCGGCCGTCCACCCGGTAGCCGTAGCGCTGGCCGGGCATCACCCCCGGCACGAAGCCGTGCCAGATCTCGTGCGTCAGTTCGGTCAGCGGGATCTGCGTCTCCCTGCCGCCCTCGTCGAAGAGGCACACCCGGACCGCCTCCGCCCCGGCCGCCCACAGCGCGAAGTTCGTGCCCGCGACCCCGTCCGGGCCGACCCGGTACCGGGCCCCCAGCGGGGTCGGCGCGCCCGGCCACACGGCCGGGACGGGCGGTACGGCCCGCCGGGCGCCCTTCACCGCCGACGGCTGCCCGCTCCCCGCGGCCGGCCCCCCGGCCGGTGCCCGCTGCTCGGCTGCGCTCGTCACTGTCGCCCCTCTTCCCAGTGGCTCGCCCGAGGGGCACGACCGGCCGCGCCGGGCGGCCGGGGGGCGTTCTCGGCACCCCGGCCACCCGGTACGACCGCGCCCCGACGGCTCCGACGCGGGCCGGGGGTCTCCTGCGGGAAGACCCCCCAACGTGTCGTCCTTCCCTCTGTTCTGCCCAGCGCGTGGCTCGCACTCACGTTTCCCCGGAGCGTGCCCGGTCGTTGAGTCTCGCGTGAGGCACGTAACTGGACGCGCACGGCGCGCGGGGGCCGCGCTGGCCGCCGCACTGACATGGGCGGGGCTGCTCGCGGGCTGCTCCATGGACGGCTCGGGACCCCTGGGCGTGGGCGGGGCGCTGGGCAAGCCCCCGGCCCCCGAGGACGTCATCCGGGTGACCCCCGACGACGGCGGCAAGGCCGTCCGTCCGGGTGACCGGCTGCGGGTACGGGTGCCCGGCGGGCGCCTGGAGAAGGTGACCGTGGTCAAGTCCCAGGACGCGCAGGAGACACCGGTCCCGGGGCGCATCAGCGAGGACGGGCTGACCTGGCAGCCCGACGAGGACCGGCTGGCGCTGGCCGCCAAGTACACCGTCGACGCGGTCGCGCTCGACTCCCACGGCCGCCGCGCGGCCCGGCACACCACCTTCACCACCTACGTGCCCGACCGGCGGTTCATCGCCTACGTCAGTCCCGAGAACCGCGCCACCGTCGGCACCGGCATGATCGTCTCGCTCTCCTTCAGCCAGGAGATCACCGATCGCGCCGCCGTCCAGCGCGCGGTCCGGGTCAGCGCGCGGCCCCCGGTCGAGATCCGCCCGCACTGGTTCGGCAAGGGCCGGCTGGACTTCCGCCCCGAGCACTACTGGAAGCCCGGCACCGAGGTGACCGTCGACCTGAACCTGCGGGACGTCCAGGGCGCCCGCGGGATCTACGGACTGCAGGACAAGACGTTCTCCTTCACCGTCGGCCGCAGCCAGGTCTCCGTGGTCGACGCTGCCGAGCACACCATGGACGTCCGGCGTGACGGACAGCTCCTCGCCACCGTCCCCATCACCGCGGGCGCCCCCAAGCACCCGACGTACAACGGGAAGATGGTGGTGATGGACATGCTGGAGGTCACCCGCATGAACAGCCAGACGGTCGGCCTGGGCGCCGAGTACGACATCCCCGACGTCCCGCACGCCATGAAGCTCACCGACTCCGGCACCTTCCTGCACGGCAACTACTGGGCTCCGGACGCCCCCGGCCAGGTCAACGTCAGCCACGGCTGCGTGGGCCTCATGGACGTCAAGGGCGGCAGCTCGGACACCCCGGCGGGCTGGTTCTTCGACCGCAGCCTCGTCGGAGACGTCATCGAAGTGGTCAACAGCAAGGACAAGACCGTCGCCCCGGACAACGGCCTCGGCGGGTGGAACATGGGCTGGAAGGAATGGAAAGCGGGCAGCGCGGTGAAGTAACCAGGTGAGGGGGCGGGGCGCGCGGTACGGGTGCCGGGCGGAAGTTGCGACGGAACGGTGACATTCGCCTGACACCCAGCTCAAATCCTGGCAGTTAATATGCGCGCACAACGTGGTGGGGAGCGGGTCTGACCAGGCCCGCTGGAGGGGAGAACAACGTGAACACGCGGCCTGTGGCGGGGGCGTCGGCTCGGGGGCGGCGAGGCCGTGGGGGACTGGCACTCATAGCCGGTGCCCTCGTGCTGTCGCTGTCCGCGTGCGGCGGGGGCGACGACTCGGGATCCGGGGGCGGGAAGGGCAAGGACGCCGGCAGCCAGAAGAGCGAGCAGTCGGCGGCCGCCCTCAGCATCGCGCCCAAGCCCGGTGCGACCGGCGTCGACACCAGCGGGGCGCTCAAGGTGAGCGTCGCCCGGGGCCAGCTGACCGAGGTCACCGTCAAGGACGCCAAGGGCGCGAAGGTCGAGGGCGCGATATCCGGCGGCGGCGCCTCCTGGACGCCGTCGACCCACCTGGCCGCCGGCACCAAGTACACGGTGCACGCGGTCGCCAAGGACTCCGAGGGGCGCGAGGCCGCCGAGGACTCCACCTTCACCACGCTGACCCCGAAGAACACCTTCGTCGGCTACTTCACCCCCGAGGACGGCTCCACGGTCGGTGTCGGCATGCCGTTCTCCATACGCTTCACCCGGGGCATCACCAGCCCGGACGCGGTCGAGAAGGCCATCCGCGTCAAGACCGAGCCGGCCGTCGACGTCGAGGGGCACTGGTTCGGCAACGACCGCCTGGACTTCCGCCCCGAGAAGTACTGGAAGGAAGGCACCAAGGTCACCGTCGACCTCGACCTGGACGGCGTCGAG
The DNA here is from genome assembly GCF_040609555.1 of Streptomyces sp. NPDC004658. Lineage (NCBI taxonomy): Bacteria > Bacillati > Actinomycetota > Actinomycetes > Kitasatosporales > Streptomycetaceae > Streptomyces > Streptomyces sp. NPDC004658. Next base: position 59,456 of record NZ_JBEXKG010000026.1, on the reverse strand, counting down.
GGCCGCGACGGCGTCTACGGCAAGCAGCGCAAGACCGTCAAGTTCACCATAGGCCGCAACCAGGTCTCCGTCGTGGACGCCAAGAAGCACACGATGAAGGTCACCCAGGACGGCAAGGTCATCAAGACCATCCCGGTCACCACCGGCAAGCCCGGCTACGACACGTGGAACGGCCAGATGGTCATGAGCGAGAAGCTCGCCGTCACCCGCATGAACGGCGAGACCGTCGGCTACGGCGGCGAGTACGACATCAAGGACGTCCCGCACGCCATCCGCCTCACCACCTCCGGCACCTTCATCCACGGCAACTACTGGGGCGGCGGCGCCTTCGGCAACTACAACGCCAGTCACGGCTGCGTCGGCCTGCGCGACGTGCGCGGCGGCTACGACAGCTCCGTCCCGGCGGCCTGGTTCTTCAACCACTCGATGATCGGTGACGTGGTCGTCGTCAAGAACTCCCACGACCGCACGGTGGCCCCCGACAACGGCCTCAACGGCTGGAACATGTCGTGGGCGGAGTGGACGAAGTGAGCCCCGTCTGACGTACGGGCCCGGTGCTGTGACCTACGGCACCGGGCCCATTGCCGTTAGTGGCCGTTAACCTGGCCCCCATGACCGTCTCTCTCGAAGTCGCCGAAGGCGTCGGCACCCTGCGGCTCGACCGGCCGCCGATGAACGCGCTGGACATCGCCACCCAGGACCGGCTGAAGGAGCTGGCCGAGGAGGCCACGGACCGCGACGACGTGCGCGCCGTGGTGATCTACGGCGGCGAGCGGGTGTTCGCGGCGGGCGCGGACATCAAGGAGATGCAGAACATGGACCACGCGGCGATGGTCCGGCGCTCGCGTGCCCTGCAGGACTCCTTCACCGCCGTCGCCCGCATCCCCAAGCCCGTCGTCGCGGCCATCACCGGCTACGCCCTCGGCGGCGGCTGTGAGCTGGCCCTGTGCGCCGACTACCGCATCGCCGCCGACAACGCCAAGCTCGGTCAGCCCGAGATCCTGCTCGGCCTGATCCCGGGCGCCGGCGGCACCCAGCGGCTGCCCCGGCTGATCGGCCCCTCCAAGGCCAAGGACCTGATCTTCACGGGCCGCCAGGTCAAGGCCGACGAGGCCCTCGCCATCGGCCTGGTGGACCGCGTCGTACCGGCCGCCGAGGTGTACGAGCAGGCGCACGCCTGGGCCGCGCGGCTCGCCCAGGGCCCGGCCATCGCGCTGCGCGCGGCCAAGGAGTCCGTGGACACCGGCCTGGAGGCGGACATCGACACCGGGCTCGCCGTCGAACGGAACTGGTTCGCGGGTCTGTTCGCCACCGAGGACCGCGAGCGCGGCATGCGCAGCTTCGTGGAGGAGGGGCCGGGCAAGGCCAAGTTCGTCTGACCGTCAATCGCGTGAACGCCCCGCCGACTGGCGCGGGTCGCCTTGCAATTGACGCGTCGTCTCATTCGGGTCCCTCGATGGGGCGGTTTATGGGAGCCTTAACACAACCTTAAGCCTGCTTTGTCGAGGGAGCCCGTCGATTGCCCGGAAGTGAGCCGTCGCCGCAGGTCAACAGGGCTGTGCCGGACATCGACATGCCGACGGCATATGCCGATCGACGGGCGCGGGGCGGGGGCGTGCGGGGGGCGTATTCCTCCGGAACGGCCCCCAAGACGGCTCCGGACGGCCATCATGGGGGCATGGCGGGGCTGGAGGGCATCGAACAGCCGCGGGGAGACAGCCGTGCGGCCGCGGCACGCTGGTCACCCGCGGTCGAGGACGAACAGGGGCTCAAAGCGCTCGAACTGTTCGGGAACCCGACGGAGGCGGAGGTCCCGCTGCCGTCCCGCCCGGAGTCCGCGGCCACCGCCCGCCGGCTCGCCCAGGTCGTCGTCCTGCGCACCTGGCGGCTCACCCCCAAACTGGCCGAGGACGCCGTCCTGCTCGTGTCGGAACTCGTCGGCAACGCCGTACGGCACACCGGCGCCCGGGTCTTCGGCCTGCGGATGCGCCGCCGCACCGGCTGGATCCGGGTCGAGGTCCGCGACCCCTCGCGCGGGCTGCCCTGCCTGATGCCGGTCCAGGAACTGGACGTCAGCGGACGCGGTCTGTTCCTCGTCGACAAGCTCGCCGACCGCTGGGGCGTCGACCTGCTGCCGCGGGGCAAGACGACGTGGTTCGAGATGCGGGTCGCCGACCGCTGAGGCTCGGTGAAGAGTCCGGCCGCGTCATCCGGGCCGGGAGAACCCCGGCGCCAATCGCCCGATTTCTTACCCATCACCCCTTAAATGGTGCGGGTGATCCCCACCCACCGCCGCGATGTGCTGCGCACCGGCGCCGGGCTCGTCACCGGCGGCGCGCTCGCCGCCGGATGCGGTACCGGCCAGGCCGCCGCCCCGCCCACCGCCCCGGCCCCCACCTCCCCCTCCCTCCACCCCCCGGCGGCCCCGGCGGCCCCGGCCCCCCGCGCCTACCCCGGCCGGCCCGCCCAGATCACCCACGGCCCCCGCACCCGCCCCCAGGTGGCCCTCACCTTCCACGGCCAGGGGGATCCCGCCCTCGCCCGCGCGCTGCTCGACACCGCCGAACAGCGCGGCGCGCGGCTCACCGTGCTCGCCGTCGGCACCTGGCTGGACCAGCACCCGGACCTCGCCCGGCGCATCCTCGACGGCGGCCACGACCTCGGCAACCACACCCAGCGGCACATCGGCGTCAACACCCTGCCCGAGGCGGAGGCCCGCCGGGAGATCACCGACTGCGCCGCGCGGCTCAAACGGCTCACCGGCTCCATCGGCACCTGGTTCCGCCCCTCCCGCGCCCCGGCCGCCTCCCCGCTCGTCGTCCGGCTGGCCCGCGCCGCCGGCTACCCGCACGTGCTGTCGTACGAGGTCGACTCGCTCGACTACACCCGCCCCGGCGCCGCCGCCGTCACCCGCGAGGTGCTCGCCGGCGTACGCAACGGATCGGTGGTGAGCCTGCACTTCGGATACCCCGACACGGTCGCCGCCCTCCCCGACGTCCTGACCGAACTCGGCCGCCGCGGACTGCGCGCGGTCACCACCACGGAGCTGCTGAGCTGATGCGAACCACGAAAGCCGCCCGCCTGCTGGCCGCCGGTGCCGCCGTCACCGCCCTGACGCTGCTCTCCGCGTGCGGCGGCGGGTCCCGCGACCGGGCGCAGGAGCCCGCCGGCAGCAAGGCGCCGGTCCAGCCGCAGGTGAAGAAGCCGCTGGTCGACGTGTTGCCGGGGATGCCGCCGGTGGACGACCCGGCCGACCTCTACTCCGCCGACCGGCCGAACCGGCTCTCGCCCGTGGTCAAGGACTTCCCCTCCCGGGTCTACGTCCCCAACACCAACTCCGACACCGTCACCGTCATCGACCCCGCCACCTACCGGGTCGTCGAGACCATCCCGGTGGGCCGCCAGCCCCAGCACGTCGTGCCGTCCTGGGACCTGAAGACCCTCTGGGTCAACAACGACCTCGGCAACAGCCTCACCCCGATCGATCCGCGCACCGGCCGGGCCGGCAAGCCGGTCGCCGTGCACGACCCGTACAACCTGTACTTCACGCCCGACGGCAAGTACGCCGTCGTCATGGCCTCCATGGACCGGCAACTGGTCTTCCGCGACGCGCACACCATGAAGGTCGTCAAGGCCGTCCCGGTCAGCTGCTACGGCGTCAACCACGCCGACTTCTCCATCGACGGCCGCTACTTCATCGTCTCCTGCGAGTTCAGCGGCGAGATCCTCAAGGTCGACACGGCGCGGATGAAGGTCGTCGCCCAGGAGAAGCTGCCGTTGCACGGCGCCATGCCGCAGGACGTCAAGATCTCACCGGACGGCAAGCTGTTCTACATCGCCGACATGATGGCGGGCGGCCTGTGGATCCTCGACGGCGACAGGTTCACCCGGCCCCGCTTCCTCGCCACCGGCAAGGGCGCCCACGGCCTCTACGTCAGCCGCGACTCCCGCGAGATGTACGTCTCCAACCGGGGCGAGGGCACCATCTCCATCTTCGACTTCACCCGGAACCGGCTCACCAAGAAGTGGCGCCTGCCCGGCGGCGGCAGCCCCGACATGGGCGGGGTCTCCGCCGACGGCAAGGTCCTGTGGCTGTCCGGCCGCTACAACTCCGAGGTGTACGCCATCGACACCCGCACCGGCGCCGAAGTGGCCCGCGTCAAGGTCGGCAGCGGCCCGCACGGCCTCGCCGTCTACCCCCAGCCGGGCCGCTACTCACTGGGGCACACCGGCATCTTCCGCTGAAGCAGCAGTTCCGCGCCCACCGGACGGTACCCGGCGGCCTGGAACGCCCGCAGGCTGCGGGCGTTCCCCGGGGCGACCTGCGCCCACAGCGGCTCCGTGGCCAGGTGCCGGGCGGCCGTCACCAGCAGCCGTCCGAGCCCCCGGTGCCGGGCGTCCTCGGCCACCTCGACCGACACCTCCAGCCGCCCGGCGACCCCGCGCCCCATCACCAGCACCCCGCCGCCGTCGGCCAGCCAGGCCCGCACCTCGTCCCGGCGCCCCCGGGCGTACCGGATCCGGGGGTGGCCGGCGTCCTGGATCTCCGTCAGCGCGAGCGGAGGCTCACCCGGCAGCGGGTCGCCCACCAGCACCGCGTCGACGGTCTCGGCCCGGCGTCCGGTCCGGTCCATGAGGGCGGTCAGGAAGCGCGGGTTCATCGTGGCGGCCAGGGGATCGCAGTCCAGGCCGCGCAGCGTCGCGCGCACCCACTCCGGGTCCTCGTCGGTGAAGACCACCGAGTGCGCGGTGAAGGACAGCACGCCGGCGTCCCGCGGTGAGGGCTGCGGTACGACCGTCGTACCGCCGTCCGCCGGCGGGAACACGCCGGCCGCCACCGCGTCGAGAAGGTCACGCAACGTCTCCACAGCCCGCTCCTTGAGTCTCCACCCACTGGAGGCCCCAGACTCGCAGACATGATCGAGGACGGCACCGGACTTCTCACCATCGGCGAGCTGGCCCGCGCCACCGGCCTGAGCGTGCGCACCATCCGCTACTGGTCCGACGCGGGCGTGCTCACCCCGGTGGCCCGGTCTCCCGGCGGTTACCGGCTCTACGACGCCGGCGGTGTCACCCGCCTGGAGCTGGTCCGCACCCTGCGCGAACTGGGCCTGGGCCTGGCGGACGTGCGCGCGGTGCCGGCCGGTGAGCGGACCGTGGCCCAGGTCGCGGCCAGGCACGTGGCCGCGCTGGACGCGCAGATCCGGTCGCTGCGGGTGACCCGTGCGGTGCTGTCGGCCGTGGCGCGACGCGGTGCGACTGTCCGCCGCCGAACGGCAGCGGATCATGGAGGAGTTCGCGGCGGAGACGCTGCACGGGCTCGACACCGTGGACCCGGACATCCGGGAACGGATGCGGCGCACCGCCGTCCACCTGGCGCCGGGCCGTCGAGTTCAACGCGGCCGACCGGCGGCCCGGCGAGCCGCGCGGGCGGTCCCTGTGGTTCGCCAAGCGGCTCGTGGAGCTGGTGGCGCCGGTCCGCGAGCGCGGCGTCGACCCCACCGGGCCCGGGGCGCAGGAGGTGCTGGACGACCTGTTCGGCGACGCCGACCGGGGCGACGTGCTGGACCGCATGACGGCCGGCTTCGACGAGCGCGTGGCCCGCTACCGGGAACTGGTCGCCGTGGTGAACCGGCAGTCCGCGCCACCACACGCCGAGGACTTCGCCTGGGTGGTCGCCGCACTCCGCGCTCGTGCGGGCCGTTAATCTGACCAGCGTCAGTACGCCAGCACGGCATGAGAAACACGACCAAAAGGGGCGGATCGGTGGCGGACATCGAGGAAGCACGCAAGCAGTTCCAGCGGATCGACGCGGACGGTGACGGATTCATCACCGCAGCGGAGTTCAAGTCCGCCCTCGCGCAGCAAGGTGACTGGAACGTCACCGAGGCGGTCGCGGAGGCCGTCATCAAGACCCGCGACCTCAACGGCGACAAGGTGCTGTCGTTCGACGAGTTCTGGGCCTACCTGAGCAAGTGATCCGCCGGCGACAGGGGGTGCCCGCCGCGAGCGGCCCGGGCACCCCCTTCGTCACGCCGTCACGCCGTCGCGCGTGCGCCGGATCCGCACGCTCCAGCGCCCCTCGTGCCGCTCCAGCGTCAACGGCAGGTCGAAGCACTTGCCGACCTGGTCGCCGGTGAGCACCGACGCGACCGGCCCCGAGGCCAGCACCCGTCCGTCGCGCAGCAGCACGGCGTGCGTGGTGCCCGCCGGCAGCTCCTCCAGGTGGTGGGTGACCAGCACCGTCGCCAGCTCCGGGTGAGCCGCCCGCAGCTCCTCCAGCGCCTCGATCAGCCGCTCCCGGCCGGGCAGGTCGAGGCCGGTCGCCGGCTCGTCCAGGAGCAGCAGCCGGGGCTCGGGCATCAGCGCCCGCGCGATCAGCGTCCGGCCGCGCTGCCCCTGCGAGAGCGTCGGCCACCGCGCGTCCCGCAGCGCCCCCAGCCCCAGCGTGGCCAGCAGCGCCTCGGCCCGCTCCGTCTGCTCCGGGGTGGGCCGCCACCGGGGGACCGGCTCGATCGAGTTCGTCACCCCGGTGAGCACCACGTCCCGTACCCGCAGCGGCGAGGTCAGCCGATGGCGCGGGTCGACGTGCCCGACCAGGGCCCGCAGCTCGCGCAGGTCCACCCGGCCCAGCCGGTGTCCGAGCACCTCCACCGCGCCCCGGGTCGGATGGACCACCGCGCCGAGCAGCCCCAGCAGCGTGGACTTGCCCGCGCCGTTGGCGCCCAGCAGCGCCCAGTGCTCACCGGCCCGGACGGTCAGGGAGACCTCCTGGAGGATGGCCCGCCCGTCCCGGACGACGTGCACGTCCTCGGCGCGCAGCACCTCCGGCACCTCCAGCACCTCCGGCATCGGATGCGTCATCGCACCGCCCGGTTCACCGCGGACAGCACCGCGTGCACGGCGGCCGACGGGCCCGTGCCCGCGCCCCAGGCCGTGACACCGTCGACCCGGCACTCGGCGAAGGCCGCCGTCCCGTCCTCGGTGAAGTCCAGGACGTCGACCGCGAGACCCGCACCGGCCAGCGCGTCGACGAACGCGGTCAGCGGGCCGGGACCCGTGCCCTCGTGGTCGCCGACGCGGTCGCCGGCCTCCAGGGTGCAGACGAAGCGGTGCACGCCGGGGGCCTGTTCGTGCGCGGACCAGGCGTGCAGCCGTACCGCCTCCCCGTCGGCCAGGTAGGTCGCCCGGAACAGCTCGTACAGCTCCTTCGGCGTCGCCTCCCGCCCGCTGTCGTCCGTCGCCTCCTGGACGACCCGCGCGAAGTCGGCCCGCATCCGCGCCGGCAGGTCGATGCCGTGGTGCGTGCGCAGCAGGTACGCCACCCCGCCCTTGCCGGACTGGGAGTTGACGCGGATCACCGCCTCGTACGACCGCCCCAGGTCAGCCGGGTCGATCGGCAGGTACGGCACCGACCACGGCGCCTGTGCCTGCGGCACGCCCGACTCCCGGGCGCGGCGGGCGTGTTCGGCCAGCCCCTTGCCGATCGCGTCCTGATGGGTGCCGGAGAACGCCGTGTGGACCAGCTCCCCGGCATAGGGGTGCCGCGGGTGCACGGGGAGCCGGTTGCACTGCTCCACCGTCTCCCGTACGGCGTCGATGTCGCCGAAGTCGACCATGGGATCGACGCCTTGGGCGTAGAGGTTGAGGGCGAGGGTCACCAGGTCGACGTTACCGGTGCGCTCGCCGTTGCCGAACAGGCAGCCCTCCACCCGCTGGGCACCGGCCAGGACGGCCAGTTCGGCGCAGGCGACGCCCGTCCCGCGGTCGTTGTGCGGATGCACCGAGAGGATCACGGAGTCCCGGCGGGCGAGGTTGCGGTGGGCGTACTCGATCTGGTCGGCGTAGACGTTCGGCGTGGCGATCTCCACGGTCGCCGGGAGGTTGTGGGTGACCGGGCGGTCCGGGCTCGCGTCCCACACCTCGGTGAGCCCGTCGCACAGTTCCAGGACGAAGTCCGGCTCGGTGAGGTTGAACGTCTCCGGCGAGAACTGGAAGCGGACACCGGGCGCGTCACCGGCGCGCCGGGCCATGTGCTCCGCCGCGGCGCGCACGGTCCGCCACACCTCGGCCCGGCCGCGGCCGAGCACCACCTCCCGCCACACCGGCGAGGTGGCGATGTACAGGTGGACGACGGCGCGCGGCAGTCCCTGGATCGCGTCGAAGGTCCGGTCGATCAGGTCGGCGCGGGCGGGCGTGAAGACGACGGGTGTCACGTCGTCCGGTACGGCCCCGCCGTCCGCCAGGTGCCGGACGAAGTCGAAGTCGGTACGGCTCGCGGACGGGTAGCCGACCTCGATCTCCTTGAAGCCGATCGCCACCAGCAGGTCGAAGAAGCGGCGCTTGCGGGGGGTGTCCATGGGCTCGGCCAGCGCCTGGTTGCCGTCGCGCAGGTCGACGGGCACCCAGAGCGGGGCGCGCTCGATCCGGGCGGTGGGCCAGGCCCGGTCGGCCACGGGCACGCTGACCCGGTCCTGGAAGGGGCGGTAGCGGTGGTACGGCATCGGGCTGGGCCGCTGGGGGTTCCAGAGGGGGGTGGTGGTCATCGTCGGCTGCCTCTCGGCTCGGTCGGACGGTGACCGGCAGCACGGGGCCCCGCGGCGGGGCGCCGGTCGCGTCAAACCCCGCCGCGGCAGCCGAGGAGAAGCAGGCCGCGCAGCGTCATGCCGGGTACGCTAGCGACACCTCAGCTCCTCAGACAAGTCAGATTCGTCCGTACACCCCCGCCCTCCACAGCAAGTTGGTGACCTCGATGCCGCTCGGTGCCCTCCGCCCCAGCCCGCTGGTCGAACAGGCCGCGCAGCGCCTGCGGGAGCAGATCACCGCCGGGCACTGGCCCGTCGGCGCCAAGCTGCCCGGCGAGACCACCCTCGCCAGGGAACTCGGCGTGGGCCGCTCCACGGTCCGCGAAGCCCTGCGCGCCCTCGCCGGCGCCGGGCTGGTCCGGCCCCGGCACGGCGCCGGCGTCTTCGTCGTCGCCACCGAGCCCGCCGAGGACTGGCCCGCCCGGCTGCGCCGGGCCGCGGTCACCGATGTCTACGAGGTCCGCATGGGCGTGGAGGTGCAGGCGGCCCGGCTCGCCGCCCGGCGCCGCACCCCCGAGGACGTCACGGCGCTGCGGGCCGCGCTGGAGGACCGCCGTACGGCCGCCGCCGGGGACGACACGGGCTTCGTGAACGCCGACATCGCCCTGCACACGGCCGTGGTCGCCGCCGCCCACAACCCCGTCCTCACCGGCCTGTTCACCGAGTTCCTCCCCGTGCTGCGGGAGGGGCTGGTGACCCTGCTGGACCTCACCCGGCTGCGCGCGGAGGACCCGGGCACGGGCGACGACACCCACGCCGCGCTGGTCGACGCCATCGCGGCGGCGGACGCGGGCCGGGCGGCGGCCGTCCTGCTGACGGAGCTGGACCGGACACTGGAGCTGCTGCGCGAGCGGGGATGACGCCCGGGTGCGCGGGGCCGGCCGAGGCGGTTGGGCGGACCCTGCCGCGGTACCGGCCCGGCGCCAGCCCGTGCTCCCGTACCTCACCGTCCACGGGTACGCGAACGGCGCGGTCACCGGCGGTCCGGGGGCCGGCACCGCGCCGCCCGCCCCCCGCTCGCGGCCGCCCACCGGCTGACGGAGTCCGACGCGCACACGGGACAGACCATGGTGTGGATCCGAGCGCGCCGCGCACCGGCCGGGCGGCCGTCACCGATGCGGCGCACGGTGCGGAATAGTCCGGGGTGCGGCGAGGTTGACCCGGGAACATCGCATGCACGTGCATAAATCATCCGGAGGGTCAGCCATGAAGATCGGCATCATCGGCGCGGGGAACATCGGCGGCAACCTCACCCGGCGGCTCACGGCCCTCGGCCATGACGTGTCCGTGGCCAACTCCCGTGGCCCCGAGACGCTCCGCGACCTGGCGCAGGAGACCGGCGCCACCGCGGTCCGGGCCGAGGACGCGGCCAAGGGCGCCCAGGTCGTGGTGGTCACCGTGCCGCTGAAGGCGGTCCCCGACCTGCCCGCCGGCCTGCTGGACGGCGCGGCCGAGGGCGTCGCGGTGATCGACACCGGCAACTACTACCCGCAGCAGCGGGACGGCCGGATCGCGGCCATCGAGGACGAGGGCCTCACCGAGAGCCGCTGGACCGAGCAGCACCTCGGCCACCCGGTGATCAAGGCCTTCAACGGCACCTACGCCCAGGACATCCTCGACCGGCCCCGTCCCGCGGGCGACCCCGAGCGCATGGCCCTCCCGGTGGCCGGCGACGACGAGGCGGCCAAGCGGATCGTCCGCGACCTGATCGACGAACTCGGCTTCGACACGGTCGACGCCGGCAGCATCGACGACTCCTGGCGCCAGCAGCCCGGCACCCCGGTCTACGGCCTCCGCGCCGGTGCGGAAGCGGTGCGCAAGGCGCTCGCCGAGGCCTCCCCGGAACGCCCGGCGGACTTCCGGGGCTGACCTGGGCGAGGGGGGTGGGCCATGAGCCGTCAGGCGCTCGTGGCCCACTCCTTCAGTGCCGCCTTGCTCGCGAAGTTCGCCACGTCCTTGTCGTGGGGTTCGCTGGTGTACTGGTGGAAGCGCCACTTGGCCTGGATGCGGGGCTTGCCCGCGGTGACGTAGTCGGCGATCCACAGCCCGTCCCCGGCGTAGGACGTCGTGTCGACGTTCAGCCAGAAGTGGCGGTTGCAGTAGAGCACGACCCGGTTGTCCGGCCGTAGTTCCTTCAGTTTGCGGATGAAGCGGTCCTTCTCCGCGTTGCTCGCGTGGGTGCCGTCGCCGGTGGTCTCCCAGTCGACGGCGAGGAGGTCGCCGCGCCGCTCCGGGGCGTGGCTGAGGAAGTACTCGGCCTGTGCGGTGAGGTCGCCGGGCCACAGGAAGTGGTAGAAGCCGACGACCAGCCCCGCGTCGCGCCCGTGCTTGGTCTGCGCGGCGAGTCTGGGGTTGACGTACGAACGGCCTTCCGTCGCCTTGATGAAGACGAAGGAGAGACCGTTCGTCGCGTAGGAGGAGGACTGGTAGGCGCTCACGTCGATGCCATGCAGCATGTGAGGGTTGTCCCCCGTCGGCGCCGTTCCGGAACCTCAGCTTCGGGTGGTCACCGCGCTCAGGACCGAGGCGGGCTTCGCCGACCAGTCCGAGGTGATCAGACTCGCGTGGTGGTTGGCCAACAGCGACAGGCGCGCGGCGACTTCGGCGTCCGTCGGGTTGGTGGAGGAGATCGCCGGGGACACGTTGTGGGCGTCCGTGGTGATCAGGATGTAGTGGTTCGCGGAGTAGAACGAGGTGTCGTAGCCGTTGTTGACGTACGTGGCCGCGTCACCGTCGAAGAACACGAACCACGGGCGGATCGAGGCGTCGTAGCGGCTGGTGCGCGGGTCGCCGTTCGCGGCACCGAGGACGACCGGGAAGGCCTGGGCCGCCGAGATGGTCCCGGCCGCCTTCAGATCGCGCAGGTGGTCGCCGTACTCCTCGTCCGTCCAGTAGCTGTCGAACGGGTTGGACTGCTCCACCGTGCCCGGGATCAGGTCGAAGACGAACTTGCCCTTGAGGGCGTCCCGGGCGGGCCAGGCGTTTGCCTTCGCCGCCGCGTCCAGGGTGCCGTACGTCCCGCCGAGCAGATCGGCCGGCTTGTAGACGCTGCTGCCCAGCTTCTGCGCGACCAGCGTGTCGAACTCGTCCGGTCCGAGGCCCGCCTTGTCGTTGAAGCCGACCTTCATCTCGACCTTGACGACGATCGGCGGGTGGTCGGGGTGGAGCTGGTTCCAGGCGGCCATGTTGTCCAGGCAGCCGCCGAGGTCCTGGTTGCGGTTCTTGCTGTACAGCTCGCCCGGGGTCTTCGCCGCCTCGCAGTTGTTGTCGTTGCCCAGCGGGTTGCTGTGGCTGACCCGCCAGCGGTGGCTGATGCTGTCGACGTAGACGTCCAGCTCCAGCAGCGAGGCGCCGGAGTCCAACGCCTGGGCGAAGTAGGTGTACTTGGCCTTGTCGTACGCGTTGTGCGTGCCGATGGCGGTCGTCTCGGAGAACTTCGGCGACGCCGCGTGGGCGTTGCCCGGCATCACCGCCAGCAGGGCGGCGGCTCCCACGAGCGTCGCCGGCCGTCTCAATCCGCGCATGCGCCAACTTCCCTTGGTAGACGGAGAATTGGCGGCAGCGTAGAGGGGTGTGGTTATCGTGCGGTAGCCCCGTGGGGAACATCCGCCGCAGGGGCGGGCCGAGGCTCCTGATCCGGCCGGTCCGGCGGATCGAGGCTTGGCAAGCGCTTGGCATGCGCATGCTCATCAGGGGTGAAGCGGCGCGGCCCACCCAGGCCCGGCGCCCACCCTCCCGTTTCCTCCACCCCACAAGGAGACATGGTGCTACGACTGCGAAGACTCCCCCTGGCAGGCCTCGCGCTGGTCACGGCCGTCGCGGGCCTCGCCGCCCTGCCCGCGAGCGCCGAAGCGGCCTCCCCGCACCCCCGTACGGCGGCGGCCTCGGCCCCCGCCCTGACCGCGGCCGCGCCCGACATCGACGTCACCAGAATCCAGGCGCACCTCACCGAACTGGGCGCCATAGCGAGCCGCAACGGCGGCAACCGCAGATCCACCGGCCAGGGCTACCGCGACTCGGTCGCCTACGTGAAGGGAAAGCTCCAGGCGGCCGGCTACACCGTCACCGAACAGGCCTGCACCTCCGGCTGCACCAGTGGCGCCGGACCCAACCTGATCGCCGAGTGGCCCTACGGCGACGCGTCGAAGGTGTACATGTTCGGCTCCCACCTGGACAGCGTCTCCGCCGGACCCGGCATCAACGACAACGGCTCCGGCAGCGCCACCCTGCTGGAGGTCGCGCTGAAGCTCGCCGAGACCCGCCCCTCGATGGCGGCCCGCGTCCGCTTCGGCTGGTGGACGGACGAGGAGGCCGGCCTCAACGGCTCGGACTTCTACGTCCGTTCCCTGACCTCCGCCCAGCGCTCGGCGATCAAGGCGTACTACAACTTCGACATGGTCGCCTCGCCCAACGGCGGTTACTTCATCAACCACCTGAACTCCACCGCCGCGGCGCCGATGAAGGCGTACTGGGACTCGCTGAACCTCCAGCCGGAGGAGAACACCGAGGGCGCGGGCCGCTCCGACGACTACTCCTTCGAGGCCTACTCCATCCCGACCTCCGGCTACGCCATGGGCGCGAGCGCCCGCAAGACCTCGGCGCAGGCGGCCAAGTGGGGCGGCACGGCGGGCGCCGCCTACGACGGCTGCTACCACTCCTCGTGCGACACCACCGGCAACATCAACGCCACCGGCCTGAACCGCAGCGCCGACGGTGTCGCCTACACGCTGTGGAAGCAGGCGGTCTCCGACACCGCCCCGGCGAACGACTTCTCGGTCTCGGCGAGCCCCGCCACGGGCAGCGCCGACCCGGGCACCTCCCTGACCACCACGGTGTCCACGGCCACCACCAGCGGCTCGGCGCAGACGGTGACCCTGTCCGCCTCGGGCGCCCCCTCCGGCGTCACCGTCGCCTTCAGCCCGGCCTCGGTGACCTCGGGCGCCTCCTCGACCGCGACGGTCACCGTCGGCTCCTCCGTACCGCCCGGCACGTACAACCTCACGATCACCGGCACCGGCACCACCACGCACACCGCGCCGTACACCCTGACCGTCAAGGGCGCGGGCGGCTGCACCGCGGCACAGGTGCTCTCCAACGGCGGTTTCGAGAGCGGCACCGCGCCGTGGACCGGTGACACCGGCGCGATCGGCGCGTTCAGCGGCCAGACCGCCCACTCCGGCACGCGGTACGCCTGGCTGGCGGGCTACGGCTACGCGGCCACCGACACCATCAGCCAGACGGTGACCGTGCCGTCCGGCTGCACCAGGGCCACCCTGAAGTACTGGCTGCACATCGACACCGACGAGTCGGGCACGACGGCGTACGACACCTTCCAGGTCAAGGTCGACGGAACCGCGAAGCAGACGTACTCCAACGTCGACGCGGCCACGGGTTACACCGAGCGCACCCTGGACCTGAGCCCGTACCTCGGCCGGCAGATCACGCTCGGCTTCACCGCCACCGAGGACTCCGGTCTCCAGACCAGCTTCGTCGTCGACGACGCCACCCTGACGACCGGCTGACCCGCCCGCCAGACGGCGAGGGGAGGCGGATTCCCGGAATCCGCCTCCCCTCCGCCCCGGCCCTCACGTGAGCCGGTCCGGCCGGGCTAGCACTCGATGATGTTCACCGCGAGCCCGCCCCGGGCCGTCTCCTTGTACTTCACGCTCATGTCCGCGCCGGTGTCCTTCATCGTCTTGATGACCTTGTCCAGGGACACCTTGTGGGAGCCGTCGCCGCGCATCGCCATCTTCGCGGCCGTGACGGCCTTCACCGCGGCCATGCCGTTGCGCTCGATGCACGGGATCTGGACCAGACCGCCGACCGGGTCGCAGGTCAGGCCGAGGTTGTGCTCCATGCCGATCTCGGCCGCGTTCTCCACCTGCTCGGGGGAGCCGCCGAGCACCTCGGCGAGCGCGCCCGCCGCCATGGAGCAGGCGGAGCCCACCTCGCCCTGGCAGCCGACCTCGGCGCCGGAGATGGAGGCGTTCTCCTTGAAGAGCATGCCGATCGCGCCCGCGGCCAGCAGGAACCGCACGACGCCGTCCTCGTCGGCGCCCGGCACGAAGTTGATGTAGTAGTGCAGGACCGCCGGGATGATGCCGGCCGCGCCGTTCGTCGGGGCGGTGACGACCCGGCCGCCCGCCGCGTTCTCCTCGTTCACCGCCATCGCGTAGAGCGTGATCCACTCCATGGCGTGCGCCAGCGGGTCGCCCTCGGCGCGCAGCTGGCGGGCCGAGACGGCCGCGCGGCGGCGGACCTTCAGACCGCCCGGCAGGATGCCCTCGCGGGACATGCCGCGCTCCACGCACGCCCGCATCACCCGCCAGATCTCCAGCAGGCCCGCGCGGATCTCCTCCTCGGAGCGCCAGGCCCGCTCGTTCTCCAGCATCAGCGAGGAGATCGACAGGCCGGTCTCCTTGGTCAGGCGCAGCAGCTCGTCGCCCGTGCGGAAGGGGTACTTCAGGACCGTGTCGTCGAGCTTGATCCGGTCCGCGCCCACCGCGTCCTCGTCGACGACGAAGCCGCCGCCCACCGAGTAGTACGTCTTGGTGAGCAGCTCCTCGCCGTCGGCGTCGTAGGCCCACAGCGTCATGCCGTTGGCGTGGTACGGCAGGGCCTTGCGGCGGTGCAGCACGAGGTCCCGGTCGAAGTCGAAGGCGATCTCGTGCTCGCCCAGCAGCCGGATCCGCCCCTGGGCCTTGATGGCCTCCACGCGCGCGTCCGCCGTCTCCACGTCCACCGTGCGCGGCGAGTCGCCGGTCAGGCCGAGCAGGACGGCCTTCGGGGTGCCGTGGCCGTGGCCGGTCGCGCCGAGGGAGCCGTACAGCTCCGTGCGGACGGCGGCGGCCCGCTCCAGGAGGCCTTCGTTGCGCAGGCGGCGGGCGAACATCCGCGCCGCGCGCATCGGGCCGACCGTGTGGGAGCTGGACGGGCCGATGCCGATCGAGAACAGGTCGAAGACCGAGATGGCCACGGTCACTCCTCAAGACAGCAGGGGGGTGGCGGGGCACCCTCCTCACGGGTGCCCCACCGGGGACTTACTTGTTCAGGCCCGGGTACAGCGGGTGCTTGTCGGCGAGCGCCTTCACGCGCGCCTTCAGGGCCTCGGCGTCGTAGGACGGCTTCAGCGCCTCGGCGATCACGTCCGCGACCTCGGCGAAGTCCTCGGCCGTGAAGCCGCGGGTCGCCAGGGCCGGCGTACCGATGCGCAGACCCGAGGTGACCATCGGCGGGCGCGGGTCGTTCGGGACGGCGTTGCGGTTGACCGTGATGCCGACCTCGTGGAGCCGGTCCTCGGCCTGCTGCCCGTCCAGCTCGGACGCGCGCAGGTCCACCAGGATCAGATGCACGTCCGTGCCGCCGGACAGCACGTTCACGCCGGCCTCGCGGGCGTCCGGGGCCGTCAGGCGCTCGGCGAGGATGCGGGCACCCTCCACCGTACGACGCTGGCGCTCCTTGAAGTCCTCCGAGGCCGCGACCTTGAAGGACACCGCCTTGGCCGCGATCACGTGCTCCAGCGGGCCGCCCTGGAAGCCCGGGAAGACGGAGGAGTTCAGCTTCTTCGCGAAGTCCTTCCTGGCCAGGATGATGCCGCCGCGGGGGCCGCCCAGCGTCTTGTGGGTGGTGGAGGTGACCACGTCGGCGTACGGCACGGGGTTGGCGTGCAGACCGGCCGCGACCAGGCCCGCGAAGTGCGCCATGTCGACCCACAGGTACGCGCCGGCCTCGTCGGCGATCCGGCGGAACTCGGCGAAGTCCAGCTGCCGCGGGTACGCCGACCAGCCCGCGATGATCACCTTGGGGCGGTGCTCCTTGGCGAGCCGCTCCACCTCGGCCATGTCCACCAGGCCGGTCTCGGCGTCCACGTGGTAGGCGACCACGTCGAACTGCTTGCCGGAGAAGTTCAGCCGCATCCCGTGGGTCAGGTGGCCGCCGTGCGCCAGGTCCAGGCCGAGGATGGTGTCCCCGGGCTGGGCCAGCGCGAACAGGGCCGCCTGGTTCGCGGAGGCGCCGGAGTGGGGCTGCACGTTGGCGTACTCGGCGCCGAACAGCTCCTTGACCCGGTCGATGGCGATCTGCTCGGCGACGTCGACGTGCTCGCAGCCTCCGTAGTACCGCCGGCCCGGGTAGCCCTCGGCGTACTTGTTGGTCAGGACCGAGCCCTGCGCCTCCATCACCGCGAGCGGCGCGAAGTTCTCGGAGGCGATCATCTCCAGGGTCGACTGCTGGCGGACCAGCTCGGCGTCGACCGCGGCGGCGATCTCCGGGTCCAGCTCGTGCAGGGGCGTGTTCAGGACAGTCATACGGCTACGACTCCTCAGCCGGCGGAAAAGGCGGTGTACTCGTCGGCGGAGAGCAGGTCGGCCGGCTCCTCCGCGACGCGTACCTTGAACAGCCAGCCACCCTCGAAGGGGGCGGAGTTCACCAGCGACGGGTCGTTGACGACGTCCTCGTTGACCTCGGTGACCTCACCGGTGACCGGCGAGTACAGGTCGGACACCGACTTCGTCGACTCCAGCTCGCCGCAGGTCTCGCCCGCGGACACCGTGGAGCCGACCTCGGGGAGCTGGACGAAGACGACGTCACCGAGCGCGTTGGCCGCGTGCTCCGTGATGCCGACCGTCGCGACGCCGTCCTCGGCGGCCGACAGCCACTCGTGCTCCTTGCTGTAGCGCAGCTGCTGGGGGTTGCTCATGGCCTGAATTCTCCTGTACACGCGAGGGTGCTGATGACGGGGGGACTACGGAAACCGCTGGTGAGCGGGCGAATGTGCGCAGCGTCACGCCTCGGCCACGGGACCGGGGACCCGGGAGGCGCGACCGCGCCCAGTGTCTACTTCTGGCGCTTGTAGAACGGCAGCGCCACGACCTGGTACGGCTCGTGGGTGCCCCGGATGTCCACGCCGACGCCCTCGGTGCCCGGCGCCGCGTGCGCCGCGTCGACGTAGGCCATGGCGATCGGCTTGCCCAGGGTGGGGGAGGGGGCACCGGAGGTGACCTCGCCGATCACCTCGCCGCCGGCGACGACGGCGTACCCGGCGCGCGGCACCCGGCGGCCCTCGGCGACCAGGCCGACCAGGACCCGCGGCGGGTTCTGCTCGGCGCGGGCGGCGGCCTCGGCGAGCGCCTCGCGCCCGACGAAGTCGCCCTCCTTCCCGAACTTGACCACGCGGCCGAGCCCGGCGTCGAACGGGGTGAGGGAGGTGGTCAGCTCGTGCCCGTACAGCGGCATGCCCGCCTCCAGGCGCAGCGTGTCCCGGCAGGACAGCCCGCACGGGACCAGTCCGGCGCCCTCGCCCGCCTTGGTCAGCGCCTGCCACAGCTCGACGGCGTGCTCGGGCTTCACGAACAGCTCGAAGCCGTCCTCGCCGGTGTAGCCCGTGCGGGCGATCAGCGCGGGGACGCCGGCGACCGTGCCGGGCAGGCCGGCGTAGTACTTCAGGCCGTCGAGGTCGGCGTCGGTGAGGGACTTCAGGATCCCGGGGGACTCCGGGCCCTGCACGGCGATCAGCGCGTACGCGTCCCGGTCGTCGCGGACCTCGGCGTCGAAGCCCTCGGCGCGCTCGGTCAGCGCGTCCAGCACCACCTGGGCGTTGGAGGCGTTGGCCACGACCATGTACTCGGTCTCGGCGAGCCGGTAGACGATCAGGTCGTCCAGGATGCCGCCGTCGGCCTGGCAGATCATCGTGTACCGGGCGCGGCCGACGCCGACGGAGGCGATGTCGCCGACCAGGGCGTGGTTCAGGAACGCGGCGGCCTGGTCGCCGGTGACGGTGATCTCGCCCATGTGGGAGAGGTCGAAGAGACCGGCCCTGGTCCGCACGGCGAGGTGCTCGTCGCGCTCGGAGCCGTAGCGCAGGGGCATGTCCCAGCCGGCGAAGTCGGTCATCGTCGCACCGAGCGCGCGATGCACGGCATCGAGCGCGGTGTGGCGGAGTTCAGTGCTGCTCATCGGACGGTCGTCTCCCAAGGCGAGCGGACAGGCGAGGAACGTTCCTCCCCATCTGTCATCGGAACCTGAGAGGTTCGCCGCGACCGCCACAGGGACGATCACGGCTTGCACCTTGGGTGGAGCCACTGACACAGCGGCCCGCTTTTCAGATGTGCCTCGCCCGCGCGGTAACGGGGCCTGAGAGATTCAAGGGAGGGACTTGCTCCTTCGGCGTCCCAGCCCGGGGCTGGGAACTCTCCCGCGCGGATTCAAGCGGCCGGTATGCAGTTGGCGGGCACATCATTGCACGCCGCACCCCGCCCATCCAGAGCGCGCTCCTTGTGACCGACCTGTGGCAGAACGCACACGAAGCTCCTACCCTTGCCCATTACCTTCTCTTTACATAGAGCGGGCATGGGGATGACCGAGCCCACTGGGGAGGACGATCACGGTGAACAGGACATCGGCCTACGCCACCGACGCCGGCATCGCGGTGCCGGGACAGCCCTCCGCCCTGGCCCGCGAGCGCCGCGCGGACCGCCCCGCCCCGGTCGTCCGCGACCTGCGCGACCGCGCGGGCCGCAGCCCGCACGCCCTGCTCTTCGGCCCCCGCGACCTGGTGGTCATCACCGGTCTGCCCGGCAGCGGCAAGTCCACCCTGATGCACCGCGCGGTCACCGGTCACCGTGTCGACTCCCAGGACACCCGCGACCGCTGGGACGCCCGCGTCCCCCGCCTCGTCCCCTACGCGCTCTACCGCCCCCTGGTCCGCCTCGCCCACTACGCCGGACTGCGCCGCGCCCTGCGCACCGGCGAGGGCGTCGTCGTGCACGACTGCGGCACCCAGCCCTGGGTGCGCGCCTGGCTGGCCCGCGAGGCCCGGCGCCGCGGCGCCACCCTGCACCTGCTCCTCCTCGACGTCACCCCCGAGACGGCCCGGGCGGGCCAGCGCGAACGCGGCCGGGGCGTCTCCCGCTACGCCTTCCGCCGCCACCGCCGTACGACCGCCCGGCTGCTGTGCGCGGTGGAGAGGGGGGAGCTGCCCGCCGGCTGCGGCGCGGCGGTGCTGCTGGACCGGGACGCGGCGGACGTCCTGAGCAGCGTCGGGTTCGCACGGTGAGGCACTGTCACAGCCACCCGCTAGCCTTCTTGCTCCCAGCAGTGGTTCCCAGCAGGCGGTAGGCAGATGGACTTCCCGGCGGACATCCCAGCGGACTTCCCGGCACAGGCGCACCCCCACTCGCACGGCGGTTGGCCCGGCAACGAGCTGGAGGAGGTGCTGTCGGCCTCCCTCGGCATCCCCTCGGCGGGCGGCCGGATCATCGAGGTCCTCGGCCGGAGCTTTCTGTGGATACCGCTGCCCAACGGCGGGGGCCCGCACAGCGGCCCGCTGGACCTGCCGACGACGGAGATCGACGGCCAGGTGTACGTCCCGGTGTTCAGCTCCGAGGAGCAGCTGCGCCAGGTCGCCGGTTCCCACATGTCGTACACCATCGCCCCCGCCGTGGAGTTCGCGCGTGGCCTGCCGCCGCAGGCGGGCATCGCGGTGAACCCGGGCGGTGTCGTCGGCATCCCGCTGCCGCCCGACGCCGTCGCCGAGCTGTGCCGCGCCGGCCGCACCCCGCTCGACGGGCCGGGCACCGGCGGCCGGGTCCGCCTCTTCGAGCCCGACTGGCAGGACGACCCGGTCGACTTCCTCTCCGCGGCCTCCGCCGAGTTCGCGGGCACCGGCGTGGTCCTCACCGCCCGTCGCTGCCTGGCCGCGATCGAGACGGCCGACCCGGTGCTGTTCGTGGGCGTGGAACTCTCCCAGTGGGAGGGGGACGTCCGGAACCTGCCCCTGGACGCCCTCGGCCGGGCCCTCGGCACGGTCCCGGTCAAGTGGCCGGTCAACCTGATCCTCATGGACGTGGCCGAGGACCCGGTCTCCGACTGGCTGAAGACGAACGTCCGGCCCTTCTACCAGTACGGCCACTGACGCACCGAAGGGGCGCGGGGAACTGCGCGACCAGCCGCAGACGACCCGCGCCCGCGCACGAACCCGAAGCCCCGAGCTGCCAGGCGCTTAAGCTGTCTCCAAACGAGGGGCAAACGAAGAAGGGCCGGTACACCAGGTGAGCGCGAGCCACAGCGGCAGCGTCGAGCACATGCTGCGCCAGGTCACCCCCGGACGCTACGACGCCTACGAGGCCCTGCTCCGCGCCCTCGCCACGCCCTCCTCCGGCCAGATCTGGATGCTCCTGTGGCACGGCCAGGCCGGCTCCCCGGACGCCCAGTACGGGGACATGGAGGTGGACGGCTGCCACTACGCCCCGTGCGTCACCTCCGCCCAGGAGCTGTCGGCCAGCGGCTGGAACCGTTCGTACGAAGTGGTCGACGGCCTCGACGTGGCCCGCACCCTCTACCCCGACCACTACGGCCTCTGGCTCAACCCGCACGCCCCGGGCGGCGGCGTCGGCATCCCCTGGCTGGATCTGCGCCGCATCGCCACCGGCCTGGACCGCCAGCCCGCCGGCCCGCTCCGCCTGTCGGAGCCCGGCATCGAGATCCCCCAGTTCTACGCCCTGCTGGCGCAGAACGCCCACCGCACCCCCGCGCTGCGCTCGCTGCGCCGCGCCTGGGTGCAGCCCGCGCTCGGGGCGCCGTATCTCGTCATCGGCCTGGACGTGTACGAGACCTCGCCCGCCGCGGTCGACTCGGTGCGCGCGATGATGCAGCAGTCCATCGGCGCGGTCCCGGAGGGGCTGCCGGTGTCGACGGTCGTGATGACCGACGACTACGACCCGGTGGTGATGTGGATGCGGGCCAACGCGCGCCCCTTCTACGACCGCGAGGCGCACGCCCCCGCACCGCAGCCCCAGCTCCAGGCGCCGGTCCCGCCGCAGGCCCCGGCCGGCGGATACGGCTACCCACCGGTGCACGGCGGTTACTGACAACCAAGCGGAGCGATACGGATCTTGAGTCCGGGTCACAGAATTTACATGGTCGACACACTTCTTCGCGCGTAGACATCGCCCGAACGCCCTGAATCGCGTGGATTCACCGATCTGTCCCAACTGACCCGCGTCCGATGCCCGTTACCCACTGATCGGATAACGGAATCCCCTGGACTGCATCACGGTTGCGCATACTTTCGCCGTCAGCTCTGGCGGGTGATCGCAAAGACGCTGAAGACTCCCGACTCAGACATGAGGTCGAGACCTCATGCTCGATGGCAAGTCGACAAAGCCGCAATCCGCGGCAGGCGCAGGCCGGTCACCACCGGCGAGAGGGGTCGCTCACCGTGACCGCACCGATCGAGACCACCGGGGCGGCAGCCGAGGCACAGCCGGAGGCTGTGCTGGAGGGTGCCGGTAAGGGGCAGATCGAGGGTCGTTCCCTGGGCCAGATCGCCTGGACCCGGTTCAAGAAGGACAAGGTCGCCGTCGCGGGCGGCGTCATCGTGATCCTGCTGATCCTTCTCGCGATCCTCTCCCGCCCCATCCAGGCCCTCTTCGGCCTCGACCCCAACGCCTTCCACCAGGACCTGATCACGCCCGACACCTCGCTGCCCAAGGGCGGCTGGGGCGGCATGAGCCTCGACCACCCGCTCGGCGTGGACCCCAAGTTCGGCCGTGACATCGCCACCCGCATCCTGGAGGGCTCCTGGGTGTCGCTGGTGGTGGCGTTCGGCGCGACCGTGCTGTCCAACGTCATCGGCGCGATCATGGGTGTCGTCGCGGGCTACTACGGCGGGCGGGTCGACTCGGTCATCAGCCGGCTGATGGACACGTTCCTCGCCTTCCCCCTCCTGCTCTTCGCGATCGCCATCTCCGCCACCCTCCAGGGCGGCGCGTTCGGTCTCAACGGGCTGCCGCTCCACCTGAGCGTGCTGATCTTCGTCATCGGCTTCTTCAACTGGCCCTACCTGGGCCGGATCGTGCGAGGCCAGACCCTCGCCCTGCGCGAGCGCGAGTTCGTGGACGCCTCCCGGGGCATGGGCGCCAAGGCCCCGTACATCCTGTTCCGGGAGCTGATGCCCAACCTGGTCGGCCCGATCATCGTCTACTCGACGCTGCTCATCCCGACCAACATCCTCTTCGAGGCGTCCCTGAGCTTCCTCGGCGTCGGCATCCAGCCCCCGCAGGCGTCCTGGGGCGGCATGCTCCGTGAGGCGGTCACCTACTACAAGGTCGACCCCCAGTACATGATCGTCCCCGGTCTCGCCATCTTCGTGACCGTCCTGGCCTTCAACCTGCTCGGTGACGGTCTCCGCGATGCTCTCGACCCGCGCAGCCGCTGACGCCTGCCGCGGAGAGCCCGAAAAGTTTCCAACAATGGAGGGGAAAGCGCCCATCATGCGAAGGTCAGCGCTGGCCGCGATCGCGGCCATCGGCTCCGCCAGCCTGCTTCTTGCGGGTTGCAGCAAGGCCGATGACAACAAGAACGAGAACGGCAACACCAAGTCGGCCGGTGCCAACGCCGCGACCAAGGGCATCGTGAACGTGTCCGACAAGAAGGGCGGCACGGTCACCTACGAGATGTCCGACGTGCCGGACTCCTTCGACCCGGGCAACACGTACTACGCCTACATGTACAACCTCAGCCGGCTGTACGCCCGCCCGCTGATGACCTTCAAGCCGGGTGCCGGCCAGGAGGGCAACACCCTGGTCCCGGACCTCGCCGCGAGCAAGGGCGTCCCGAGCGACGGCGGCAAGACCTGGACGTACAAGCTGCGTTCGGGCCTGAAGTACGAGGACGGCTCGCCGATCACCTCGAAGGACGTCAAGTACGCCGTCGAGCGCTCCAACTTCGCGCGCGACGTGCTCTCCCTCGGCCCGAACTACTTCCAGCAGTTCCTGGCCGGCGGCGACAAGTACAAGGGCCCGTACAAGGACAAGAGCGACAAGGGCCTGTCCTCCATCGCGACGCCGGACGACACCACGATCGTCTTCCACCTGAAGCAGGCCTTCCAGGAGTTCGACTACCTGGTCGCCGCTCCGCAGACGGCCCCGGTGCCCAAGGCGAAGGACACCGGCGTCGACTACGTCAAGCACATCGTGTCCTCCGGCTCCTACAAGTTCCAGAGCTACGACGACGGCAAGCAGGCCGTCCTCGTCCGCAACGAGAACTGGGACCCGAAGACCGACCCGCTGCGCAAGCAGCTGCCGGACAAGATCGTCGTCAACCTGAAGGTCAACCCGGAGAAGATCGACCAGGACGTCATGGCGGGCGACGCCATCGACCTGGCCGGCACCGGTGTCCAGGCCTCGACCCAGGCCGACGTGCTCACCGACCCCGCCAAGAAGGCCAACACGGACAACACCTACGGTGGCCGCCTGGTCTACATGGCGATCAACACCAAGGTGAAGCCGTTCGACAAGGTCGAGTGCCGCAAGGCCGTCCAGTACGCGATCGACAAGGTCTCGGTGCAGACCGCCGAGGGCGGCCCGATCCGCGGTGACGTGGCCACCACCGTCCTGCCCCCGGACATCCCGGGCTACAGCAAGGCCGACGTCTACGCCACCCCCGGCAACAAGGGTGACGTCGCCAAGGCCAAGGAGCAGCTGAAGGCCTGCGGCAAGACCTCGATCTCGACGAACATCACGGCCCGCTCGGACCGTCCGCAGGAGATCGACGCCGCCACGGCGATCATCAACTCGCTGAAGAAGGTCGGCATCAACGCCACCCTCAAGCAGTACCCGTCCGGCAAGTACTTCACCGACTACGCGGGTGTGCCGAAGTTCACCGAGAAGCAGAACATCGGCCTGATCATGATGCAGTGGGGTGCCGACTGGCCCTCCGGCTACGGCTTCCTGCAGCAGATCCTGAACGGCAAGGCGATCAGCCAGTCCGGCAACACCAACCTGTCGCAGTACAACAACAAGGACGTCAACGCGCTGCTGGGCAAGGCGATCGGCACGCAGGACACCAACGAGCGCAACAGCCTCTACACGCAGATCGACAAGAAGACCATGGACGACGCCGTCCTGGTCCCGCTGACCTACTTCAAGGTCCTCCTGGGCCGCCCGCAGAGCTACACCAACCTGGTTTCCACGGCGGCCTTCAGCGGTCAGTACGACTACCTCAACATCGGCGTCGCGTCGAAGTAGCAGCCCCGGAAGGCAGGTGAAGGCATTGGTGCCCGCGGGCTTCGCGGCCCGCGGGCACCAGCGCCGGTCCCCGTGATCTCGTACATCCTCCGCCGGACGGTCGCGGCAGTGATCCTGCTGCTGGTCGTCTCCGCGGTCACCTTTGCCATCTTCTTCCTGCTGCCACGGCTCGCCGGCCAGACAGCGGATCAGCTGGCGCAGCAGTACATCGGCAAGAGCCCGTCGAAGGCGGACATCGCCGCGGTCAAGCACAATCTCGGTCTGGACCAGCCGGTCTACGTCCAGTACTGGCACTTCATCAAGGGGATCGTGGCCGGTGCCGACTACAACATCGGTCCCACCACGGTGCACTGCGACGCCCCGTGCTTCGGCTACTCCTTCAAGACCCACGAGGCGGTCTGGCCGCAGCTGACCAGCCGGATGCCGGTGACGATCTCGCTGGCCGTCGGTGCCGCCGTGCTGTGGGTGCTGTCGGGCGTGGCGATCGGTGTCGTCTCGGCGCTGAAGCCCCGTTCCTTCTTCGACCGCGCCTTCATGGGTGTCGCGCTCGCCGGTGTATCGCTCCCCATGTTCTTCACGGGCAACCTGGCGCTCCTGCTCTTCACCTACCAGTGGCCGATCTTCGGCACGACCTACGTCCCGTTCACCGAGAACCCCTCGCAGTGGGCCAACACCCTCTTCCCGGCGTGGTGTTCGCTCGCACTCCTGTACTCCGCCATCTACGCCCGGCTCACCCGCTCGGGCATGCTGGAGACGATGAACGAGGACTTCATCCGCACGGCCCGCGCCAAGGGCCTGCGCGAGCGCAACGTCGTGGTCCGGCACGGACTGCGCGCTGCCCTCACCCCGATCATCACCGTGTTCGGCATGGACCTCGGTCTGCTGCTCGGCGGCGCCCTGATCACCGAGTACGTCTTCTCGCTGCACGGCATCGGCGAGTACGCGGTGAAGGCCATCACCGACAACGACCTGCCCCCCATCCTCGGCGTGACCCTGCTCGCCGCCTTCTTCGTCGTGATCGCAAATCTTGTGGTGGACGTGCTCTACGCCGCCGCCGACCCGCGGGTGAGGCTCTCGTGACCGAACTCTCCAAGACCGGCGCCGCGGTGGGCGAGCCCACCGACTCCGGCAAGGCTCCCGAAGCCTTCCTGGAGGTCCGCGACCTCAAGGTGCACTTCCCGACCGACGACGGCCTGGTCAAGTCCGTCGACGGGCTCAGCTTCTCGCTGGAGAAGGGCAAGACCCTCGCCATCGTCGGCGAGTCCGGCTCCGGCAAGTCCGTCACCTCGCAGGCCATCATGGGCCTGCACCGGCTCGGCACCCGCGGCAAGAACGTGCGGATGTCCGGCGAGATCTGGCTGGACGGCAAGGAACTGGTCTCCGCCGCCCCGGACGAGGTGCGCAAGCTCCGCGGCCGCGAGATGGCGATGATCTTCCAGGACCCGCTGTCCGCGATGCACCCCTACTACAAGGTCGGCGACCAGATCGTCGAGGCCTACCGGGTGCACCACGACGTCAGCAAGAAGGTCGCCCGCGCGCGGGCCATCGAGATGCTCGACCGGGTCGGCATCCCGGAGCCGGCCAAGCGTGTCGACGGCTACCCGCACGAGTTCTCCGGCGGTATGCGCCAGCGCGCCATGATCGCCATGGCGCTGGTGAACAACCCCGAGCTGCTCATCGCGGACGAGCCGACCACCGCCCTCGACGTCACCGTCCAGGCGCAGATCCTCGACCTGATCCGCGACCTGCAGAAGGAGTTCGGCTCCGCGGTCATCATGATCACCCACGACCTCGGTGTGGTCGCCGAGATCGCCGACGACGTCCTCGTGATGTACGGCGGCCGGTGCGTGGAGCGCGGTCCGGCCGCCGAGGTCTTCGAACAGCCGCAGCACCCCTACACCTGGGGCCTGCTCGGCTCGATGCCCCGCATCGACCGCGAGACCTCCGAACGGCTCATCCCGGTCAAGGGCTCGCCGCCGAGCCTCATCAACGTCCCCTCGGGCTGCGCCTTCCACCCCCGCTGCCCGTACGCGGACATCCCGAAGGGGAACGTCACCCGCACGGTGCGCCCCGAGCTGGAGCAGGTGAGCAGCGGGCACTGGTCCGCCTGCCACCTCTCGGCCGAGGACCGCCAGCGGATCTGGACCGAAGAGATTGCGCCCAAGCTGTGAGTGAGACCAAGAAGACGGACACCGTCGCCGAGGCCGCGGTCCCGAAGCAGGCGTCGGCTCCCGAGGAGCGGGACGTGCTGCTCAAGGTCGAGGGGCTGACCAAGCACTTCCCGATCAAGAAGGGCATCCTGCAGCGGCAGGTCGGCGCCGTGAAGGCCGTCGACGGCATCGACTTCGAGGTGCGCAAGGGCGAGACCCTGGGCGTGGTCGGCGAGTCGGGCTGCGGCAAGTCGACCATGGGCCGGGTCATCACCCGCCTCCAGGACCCGACCGGCGGGAAGATCACCTTCGAGGGCCAGGACATCACGCGGCTGAGCACCGGGCAGATGCGCCCGCTGCGCCGCGACATCCAGATGATCTTCCAGGACCCGTACGGCTCCCTGAACCCCCGCCACACCATCGGCTCGATCGTCTCGGCGCCCTTCCGGCTCCAGGGCGTGGAGCCCGAGGGCGGGGTGAAGAAGGAGGTCCAGCGGCTCCTCGACCTGGTCGGCCTCAGCCCCGAGCACTACAACCGCTACCCGCACGAGTTCTCCGGCGGTCAGCGCCAGCGCATCGGCATCGCCCGCGCGCTCGCCCTGAAGCCGAAGCTGGTCGTGGCCGACGAGCCGGTCTCCGCGCTGGACGTGTCGATCCAGGCGCAGGTCGTGAACCTCATGGACGACCTCCAGCAGGAGCTGGGCCTGACCTACGTGATCATCGCGCACGACCTCTCGGTCGTCCGGCACGTCTCGGACCGCATCGCGGTGATGTATCTCGGCAAGATCGTGGAACTCGCCGACCGCACGTCCCTGTACGAGTCGCCGATGCACCCGTACACCAAGGCGCTGATGTCGGCGGTACCGGTGCCGGACCCGAAGCGCCGGGGCCAGAAGAGCGAACGCATCCTGCTGCGCGGCGACGTGCCCTCGCCCATCGCCCCGCCCTCCGGCTGCCGCTTCCACACCCGGTGCTGGAAGGCGACGCAGATCTGCAAGACCACCGAGCCCCAGCTCGTGGAGCTGCGGCCGGGCCAGCGGGTCGCCTGCCACCACCCGGAGAACTTCGCCGACCAGGCCCCGCAGGACACGGTCCTGCTGACGGCGGCGAAGGAGGCGTCGGAGCTGGTACCGGACGCGGTGCTCTCCGAGGGTGCGGCCGGGACGGAGCCGGCGCCGGAGAAGGCGGCGGCTGCGGAGAAGGCGACGGACGCCGAGAAGGCGGCCGCCGCGGCGACGGTCGCCGCCGAGGCGGCGGCGGTTTCCGAGAAGCCGGCGGCGTCCGAGGAGGAGGCGGCTCCCGAAGCGAAGGCTTCCGGGGAAGAGGCGGCTTCGGACGGGGCGGCTTCCGAGGAGGAGGCGGCCTCCGAGGAGGAGGCGGCTTCCGACACCAAGGCCGCTTCTGCCAAGGCGGCTTCCGGAGAGGACGCTTCCGAGGAGGGGGCGGCTTCCGAGCAGGAGGCGGCTACGGACACCGAGGCCGCTTCTGCCAAGGCGGCTTCCGAAGACACGGCGTCCGAGGAAACGGCGTCCGAAGAGGCGGCTTCCACCGAGGAGACGGCCTCCGAAGAAGACGCCTCCGAGGAGAAGGCCGCTTCTGAGGCGGCGGCTTCCGGAGCGAAGACCGGTCCCGGCGCGAAGGTCTCGGCCGGGAAGGCCGCGCCCGCGGCCGACGCCCCCGCCGAGGAGCCCACCGCCGCCACCGGCGCCGCGGCCGACGCCCCGGCGGAGGGCTCGGGCGACGCCGAGGCCGTCGCCGAGGAGGCCGGCCGCGAGGCCGAGGCCACCGGCAAGGGATCCGGCGCCGACTCCCAGGAGTCAACCGACAAGTAGCACATGACAACTAGGTAAAGTCATGTACATGCCCCAGCGGGGGAGTGCAGAGTCGTCCGTGCCCGACCACTGATCGGCACGCTCGAAAGGGACGACCATGGCACTCTCCCGTTCGGCACGTCTGGGGGCTGTCGCGACCGCGGCGGCCTCCTTCCTCGTCATCGCCGCCTCCTCCGCCCCCACCCCCGGCGCCCCCGGCATCGGCGACCCCTACTTCCCCCGGCTTGGCAACGGCGGCTTCGACGCCCGCCATTACGACCTGGACATCGCCTACGCCCCGGACGCCGGCCGCCTGGACGGCCGTACGACCCTCACGGCCCGCGCCACCCAGAAGCTCTCCTCCTTCGACCTCGACCTCCAGCAGCTGGAGGTGACCGGGGTGCAGGTCGACGGCAGACCCGCGCGGTTCACGCGCGACGGCGACGAGATCACCGTCACCCCGCGCCACCCGCTCGGCGAGGGGCGGGACTTCACGGTCTCCGTGACCTACGGCGGCGTACCGCAGGCCCTCGGCGGTCCGATCGTCTTCGGCTCCTCCTACGGGTGGATGAAGACCCCCGACGGCGTCTTCGTCGCCTGCGAACCCAACGCCGCCTCCACCTGGTTCCCGTCCAGCGACCATCCCGCCGACAAGGCCACCTACGACATCCGGATCAAGGCTCCCCGGGGCCTGACCGGCGTCTCCAACGGCCGGCTGGTGTCGACGTACGACAAGGGCGGCTCGACGTACACCCACTGGCGGGAGTCGAAGCCGATGGCGACCTACCTCGCCACGGCCACCATCGGGAAGTTCGACGTGCGCACCGGGCGCACCCCCGGCGGCATCCCGATCTACGTCGCCATCGATCCCGTGCTGAAGAACGGCAACAACGTCGACGTGTACGCCGTCACGGCCGCCGCCACCGACTACTGGTCGCAGGTCTTCGGGCCGTACCCCTTCGAGGAGACCGGCGCGATCGTCGACGACATGCCGGAGGCGGGGTTCTCGCTGGAGGTGCAGAGCAAGCCCGCCTACTCGGCCGTGCGCAGCGAGTCGACGATCGTGCACGAGCTGGCCCACCAGTGGTTCGGCGACTCGGTGAGCGTGGCGCAGTGGAAGGACATCTGGCTCAACGAGGGCTTCGCCACCTACGCCCAGTGGCTGTGGGCCGAGCACCAGGGCACGCGTACCGCCCACGACTCCTTCCTGGCCGGATACGACTCCCGCCCCGCCGACTCCGCCTTCTGGCAGATCAAGGTCGCCGACCCGCAGCGGGACACGATGTTCGCCTCCGCCGTCTACCAGCGCGGCGCGATGACGCTCCAGGTGCTGCGCGAGCGCATCGGTGACACGGCCTTCTTCAAGCTGCTGCCGGCCTGGACGAAGCTCCACCGGTACGGCAACGCGGACACCGCCGACTTCATCCGCCTCGCCGAGCGCGTCAGCGGGCAGCAGCTGGACGATCTCTTCGACACCTGGCTGTTCACCACAGGGAAACCCGCCCTGTGAGCCTGGCTTTGTAAGGTTCACGCACTCCGGCGGGTGAGAATGTCAGGGTGCAGCTCCAGCAACTCTTCAGTCCCTCCGTCCAGCACACGCTCGATGTGATCGGCATCTTCGTGTTCGCGATCTCCGGCGCCCTGCTGGCCGTGCGGAAGAACTTCGACGTCTTCGGCATCGCCGTCCTCGCCGAGGTCACCGCGCTGGGCGGCGGGCTGTTCCGCGACCTGGTGATCGGGGCCGTGCCCCCGGCCGCCTTCACGGACCTGGGGTACTTCGTCACCCCGCTGCTCGCCACGCTCGTCGTGTTCTTCCTGCACCCGCACGTGGAGCGCATCCAGGCGGCGGTGCTCGTCTTCGACGCCGCCGGCCTCGGCCTGTTCTGCGTCAGCGGGACGACGAAGGCGTACAGCTACGGCCTGGGCCTGACCGCGTCGGCGACGCTGGGCCTCGCCACCGCCGTGGGCGGCGGCGTCCTGCGCGACGTGCTGGCCAACGAGGTGCCCTCACTGCTGCGCTGGGACCGCGACCTGTACGCGGTCCCGGCGATGGTGGGCGCCACGATGGTCGTGCTGTGCATCCGCTACGACGTCCTGACCCCGCTCACCAGCGGCCTCGCGGTGATCACCGCTTTCGTGCTGCGCCTGCTCGCGATGCGGTTCCACTGGCGAGCGCCGCGTGCGTGGAACCGCCGGTCGACGGTGACCGAGGAGTAGTGCCGGGAGCGGTCCCGGCGACGGAGGTGTCCTGCCCTCCGGCACGGCTCTGGCCCATCTGGAGGGTCAGCCAGCGGAAGACGGTGCCGACCTGCGGGCGCCACAGCGCCATGGTGTGACCGCCCGCGCTGCGCGGCAGGAACACCACCCGGACGGTGGTCGGCGCCTTGGCGACGGCCTCCAGGGCCATGCCCGCCTGGTAGCCGTCGCCGGACTCGCCGGAGAGGTACAGCGCGATCCGCGGCGGCACGGGCGCCTGCCGGAGCAGCAGATAGGGGTTGTTCGCGGCGCGCAGGGCGGGGGTCTGGGCGGCGAGGGAGTTGCGTTCGCCGATCGGGTCGTTGTAGCCGGACATGCTCACCGCGGCCCGGTACCGGTCGGGGTGGGCGACCGCGAGCTTCACCGCGCAGTGCGCGCCCGCCGAGTACCCGGCCACCGCCCAGCCCTGGGGGGCCGGCTGGGCCCGGAAGTTGTCCATGACCATCTTCGGGACGTCGATGCTGAGCCAGGAGTCCGCGTTGACCTGCCCCGGGATGTTGGCGCAGCCCGTGTCCACGCCGGCCAGCAGGTTGGTGCGCGGGGCGACCAGGATGAACGGCGCCACCCGGCCGCTCCTCATCAGCGGCAGCAGCTGCTCGTGCGCCTTGAGCGACCCGAACCACGCCTTCGCGGAACCGGGGTAGCCGGGCAGCAGCTCCACCACCGGGAACTTCTTGTTCCGGTAGGCCGGGTCGTCGTACTGCGGTGGCAGCCAGACGTAGACCTCGGCGTTCACGCCGGAGACCCGGCCCTTGAGCTGGGTGACGCGGACTCCGCCGGCCGCGCGCATGCCGGGCCCGTCGGCGGCCGTGAAGGTCTGCCTGACCCTGGGCAGCCGGGTCACCGTGATGCCGCCGGTGCCGTCCTTGCCGAGGTCGGCGGCCTGCTGGACGTGGTTGCCGGTGCCGAGCAGGTCGGCCCAGTTGTCGTAGAGGTTGTTCTGGTTGTTGACCAGTACGAAGACCAGCGTGACCGCCGTGCCCTGGGCGAAGAGCAGCATGAGGACCCGGGCCGCGATCCGCAGGGGCTTGGGCCCGCGCAACCGCGACCACAGGACGAGCGGCAGTATGAGGGCGACGACCGACAGCAGGACGGTCGTGTAGAGGAACGAGGTCCCGGTGAGACTCATGTCCCCATAGAGGGGAATCCGGAGGCGGAGGTTGTGGACGAGTCCGGACACTTACCGAGAAATTGCCGGAACCTCACCCGGGAGTGGGAGCGGGTCGCCCGCTGATCGCCTCGCGCCGACTGGAAAAGCTACCGCTTAGTAGTTTTCTGCTGTACGGTTCAGCCATGCCAGAAGCAGCTTCCGCCCCCTCCCCGTCGCGGGCCCCGATCGGCGACAGCGAGTTCGACCGCGACACCGCGGTCACCCGGCGCGAACCCGGTGTCTACGACATCGACCTCTCGGCCGGCTGGACCATCATCAGCGCCGTCAACGGCGGCTATCTGCTGGCCGTGCTCGGCCGGGCCCTCGCGGACACCCTCCCGCATCCGGACCCCTTCTCCGTCACCGCGCACTACCTGACCGCCTCCCAGCCGGGCCCGGCGGTCGTCCGCACCGAGACCGTCCGCACCGGCCGCACCCTCTCCACCGGCCAGGCCTCGCTCTTCCAGTACGACGACGAGGGCAACGAGGTCGAACGCATCCGCGTCCTCGCCTCCTACGGCGACCTCGCCACCCTCCCCGACGACGTCCGTACGACCGCCACCCCGCCCGCTATGCCCCCGCTGGAGCAGTGCTTCGGCCCCGAGGACGGGCCCGCCCCGGTCGAGGGCAGCTCCGCCATCACCGACCGGCTGATGCTCAAGCTCGACCCCGCCACCCTCGGCTGGGCCCTCGGCGCGCCCTCCGGCAAGGGCGAGATGCGGGCCTGGTTCGGCCTCGCCGACGGCCGGGACGCCGACCCGCTCTCGCTGCTGCTCGCCGTGGACGCGCTCCCGCCCACCGCCTTCGAACTGGGCCTGAAGGGCTGGGTGCCGACCGTGGAACTCACGGTCCACGTCCGTCACCGCCCGGCCCCCGGCCCGCTGCGCGTGTCCATCACGACCCGCAACCTGGCCGGCGGCTTCCTGGAGGAGGACGCCGAGGTGTGGGACAGCGCAGACCGCCTGGTCGCGCAGTCCCGTCAGCTGGCCCGGGTCAGGCTCGGCTGAGCGGCCGGCGCCCCAGCCAGGCCGCCAGCCGCTCGTAGGGGCCGGCTCCCACCGGCTCCTCGCGGCGGGCCTCGAAGGGCGTCTCCGTGCCGCGGGGACGGGTGTCCGGCAGCACGGCACGGGCCGTCGCGAGCGCGAACTCGGCCAGTTCCGCGTCGAGTTCCTCCGTCGCGCCGATCGCCTCGGCCAGGTCCCAGGCGTGCGTGACGATCTCCATGACGTAACCGGAGAGTGCCGCGTGGCCGGGGACCTCGCCCCAGGGCACCCGCACCGGGGTCACCATCCGCTCGTCGCTCTCCCAGGCCTTGAGGGCACGGGCCCGCACCTCGTCGTAGGCCGCGGCCCAGCCGTCGCCCTCGACGCCGTCCGCGGACGGGTGCACGGCGAGCCCGTCCCCGCCCTCGCCCACCACCGCGATCCGCCGCGTGCCGCCGACGATGTGGCTCAGCAGGTCGCGGACGTCGAA
Organism: Streptomyces sp. NPDC004658; assembly: GCF_040609555.1. Taxonomy (NCBI): domain Bacteria; kingdom Bacillati; phylum Actinomycetota; class Actinomycetes; order Kitasatosporales; family Streptomycetaceae; genus Streptomyces; species Streptomyces sp. NPDC004658. The sequence continues at coordinate 26,006 of NZ_JBEXKG010000026.1, read as the reverse complement.
CTCGGAACAGGGCGTCGGCCGGGTCAGGTCTTCCGGGCGCACCGTCCTGATCAGGGCGGCCGCCTGCTCGGTGGCGCGGACGTACACGGGGCGCGGGTCGATGAAGCCGGTGCGGGTCATGGTGTGCCTCTCCCTCGGTCGGTGAGGCGAGGATGCCCGGATAACCTGACAACCAGCGTCAGCATTTGCCGCGATCCCTCGGGCGGCGGATCCTGGCGCGGTGAAGTCCGACCGGCTGCTGTCGATCCTGCTGCTGCTCCAGACCCGGGGCCGCGTGCCCGCGCCCGAACTCGCCGACCGGCTGGAGGTGTCGGTCCGCACCATCTACCGGGACGTGGAGGCGCTGTCCGCCGCCGGAGTCCCGGTCTACGCCGAGCGCGGCCGGCACGGCGGCATCGAACTCCTCCCCGGCTTCCGCACCGATGTCACGGGACTGACCGCCGACGAGTCCCGCGCCCTGTTCATCCTGGCCGCGCAGGGCGCCCACGCCGCGCTCGGCCTCGACGCGGCCCTCGGCTCGGCCCTGCGCAAGGTGATGGCCGCGCTGCCGGCGCCGCACCGGCCCGCCGCCGAGGTGGCCAGCCGCCGCGTCCTGGTCGACGCCACCCGCTGGAAGAGCGGCCCGCGGCAGTCCGTCGACCTGGACGTGCTCCGGGACGCGGTGTTCTCCGACCGGCGCCTGAGGCTGCGCTACCGGCACAGCGGGGAGCCGGAACCGCGGACGTACACCGTGGATCCGTACGGCCTCGTCGCCAAGGCCGGGATCTGGTACCTGGTCGCCGACCGCCGGGGCCGGCCGCGGCTGTTCCGCGCCGACCGGGTGCGCTCGGCCCGTCCGCTGGACGAACCCGTACGGCGCCGGCCCGGAGTCGAACTCGCCGACGTCTGGGAGCTGTTGCGCCGGGAGGTGGAGGAGCGGGAGAACGAGGTCGAGGTCACCGTGCGGGTACGGCGTGAACTGCTGGACATGTTCCAGCGCATGGCCGCCGCCCAGCTGACGGCTCCGCCCGAGGACGACGGCACGAGCGAGTGGGTCACCGCGCGGCTGGCCTACCCGGTGCTGCGCGCGGTTCGTCAACTGCTGGCCTTCTCCGACCGGGTGGAGATCCTGGAGCCGCCCGAGGCCCGCGCGGAACTGCTCGCCGGGGCCCGCGCCGTCACGGCCCTGTATCAAGGGCAGAGCGGGGGCGGGGGCGGGGACGGGACAGGCCCGGCGGAGCCCTGAGCGGCGGCGCGGCCGTACCGGGACGGCTCAGTCCAGCCAGTGGCTGCGGCCGACGCTGATGAGCCGCAGCTGACGGGTGGCGAGCTGCGTCACCCGCTCCCGCTCCGCCGCCGGGGCCTCGGGCGCCTCCAGGAACAGGGAGGCGGTGATGAGCATCTGGTCGACGTAGAGGTGCGCCAGCATCAGCAGGTCGTCGTCGCTCCAGCCCGCCGCCTCGGGGTCCTTGGCCAGCTCGGCCTTCACCTCCTCGGCGAACCGGTGCAGTTGGGCCCGGATGGCCTCGCGCACCGGCTGGACTCCGCCATGTCGCTCCCGGGCGATGAAACGGACATGTGCGGGGTACGCGTCTACGTGACGGGCGATCAACTCGACGGCGCGCGCGATGCGTTCCTCGCTGTCGCCCGTGGTGGACACCGTCGTCCGCACCATCGGATGCAGGCTGCCCAGTGCCTCGTCGACCAGGGCCACCCCCAGGTCGGCGGTCGAGCGGAAGTGGCGGTAGAAGGCCGTCGGGGCGACACCGACGGCCCGGGTGACCTCGCGCAGACCCAGGCTGCTCAGGCTCTGCTCCTCCAGCAGCGCGAGCGCCGCGTCGAGGAACGCCTGCCGCGTCTTCTGCTTCTGGGCCTGCCGGATGCCGAGGGTGTGACTCATGTCATCCAGTTAACAACTGTTCTCTGGAATTGAAAAGCCCGTCGGGAGCGCTAGACTCGAAGTCAGTGAACAACTGTTACTACAACTGTTCACCCAAACTTCACACCGGCTGAACACGAGGCAAATCGGAGGGGGGATTCTGATCCCATGCTGTTCCTCGTCGCCGCACTCATGCTGCTCGGCGTCGTGCTGGGCACCGTCGCTCACGCACCGCTGACCGTCACCGCCGTCCTGGCCGCCGTCGTCGCCGTCTGGCTCGGCGTCTTCGCGCTCCGCGAGCGCCACGGGCGCCGCCGCCACACCTCGGCCAACTGACCCCGGATCCGACGGATCCCCGGCCAGCCGATCACCGGAAAGGACTCCAGGAGCTGAGCGCCATGCACCTCACCGCACCGGCCACCGGCCGCACCCGCACCGACACCCGACCGCGCACCCGCGACGCCGACGGCATGGCCGTCGCGTCCTTCATCCTCGGCCTCCTCGGCCTGCTCGTCCTCAACCTCTTCCTCGGCCCGATCGCCATCGTCCTGGCCGCAGTCGCCCTCTGGCGCGGTACGGCCCGCCGGGGCCGCGCCTACCTCGGCCTGGCCCTCGGCGTCGCCGACCTGGCGGTCCTGGTGGTGGCCATGGAACTCTCGGGCACGGTGTCCTGGAGCCTGTGACCCCCGCGGCACCCCGCCCGCGTTCCCGCCCCACCATCCCGGTTCGCCCCGCACGGCCACCGCACCGGCCGCCCCGGCGAAACACCGGCCCGGCTGACGGTCCCGCCGTACGGCCGCCACACCGGCCCGGCCGCCGGCCCCCGCCGCTCGGGCGCCCGCGCACGGCCGCCGCCCCCGCCGTGGGCAGTCGTTCCGCAGGGCGGAACGGGTGGGCACGGCCGACAGCGCCGGGCGCGCCGCCACCAAGCCGGGTGCAGCCCACGCAGGGCGCCCAGAGCCAAGCGGGTGCCGTCGACCCAGGGCGCCAACGCCGAGCGGGCGCAGCCCACGCAAGGCCCCCAACGCCAAGCGGGCGCAGCCAGTGCAAGGCGCCCAGAGCCGAGCGGGCGCAGCCCATGCGAGGCGCCCGGAGCCCACGTGCCCACTCGCGGCCGAAGCCGGCCGCAGGGGAGCCGTAGAATCGCCTCACCATGGCTTACCTCGACCACGCCGCGACCACCCCGATGCTCCCGGAGGCGGCGGAGGCATTCACCGCCCAGTTGAGCATCACGGGCAACGCCTCCTCCCTCCACGCATCCGGCCGCCAGGCACGCCGTACGGTCGAGGAATCCCGCGAAACCCTCGCGGAGGCCCTCGGCGCCCGCCCCAGCGAGGTCGTCTTCACCTCCGGCGGCACCGAGGCCGACAACCTCGCCGTGAAGGGCCTGTACTGGTCCCGCCGCGACGCCGACCCGGGCCGCAGCCGCATCCTGGCCAGCCCCGTCGAGCACCACGCCGTACTGGACGCCGTGCACTGGCTCGGCGAGCACGAGGGCGCCACCGTCGAGTACCTCCCCGTCGACTCCTACGGCCGCGTCCACCCCGAGGCGCTGCGCGAGGCCATCGCCCGCAACCCCGCCGACGTCGCCCTCGCCAGCGTGATGTGGGCCAACAACGAGATCGGCACGGTCATGCCGGTCCGCGAACTGGCCGATGTCGCCGCCGAGTTCGGAGTCCCGCTGCACGCCGACGCGGTCCAGGCCTTCGGCCAGGTCCCGGTCGACTTCGAGGCCTCGGGCCTGGCCGCCATGACCGTCTCCGGCCACAAGATCGGCGGCCCGTACGGCATCGGCGCGCTGATCCTCGGCCGCGAGCACGCCCCCGTCCCCGTCCTGCACGGCGGCGGCCAGGAGCGGCACGTGCGCTCCGGCACGCTGGACGTGCCGGCCATCGCCTCCTTCGCCGTCGCCGGCCGGCTCGCCGCCGATCAGCGCGAATGGTTCGCCCGCGAGATCGGCGCGCTGCGCGACCAGCTGATCGACGCCGTGCGCCGCGCCGTGCCGGACGCGATCCTCGGCGGCGACCCGGCGCCCGGGGGCCGGCTCCCGGCCAACGCCCACTTCACGTTCCCCGGCTGCGAGGGCGACTCCCTGCTGCTCCTGCTGGACGCCCAGGGCATCGAGTGCTCCACGGGCTCCGCCTGCACCGCGGGCGTCGCCCAGCCCAGCCATGTCCTCCTCGCCACCGGCACCGACCCGGACCTGGCCCGCGGCACCCTGCGCTTCTCCCTCGGCCACACCTCCACGGAGGCGGACGTCGAGGCCGTGGCCAAGGCGATCGGCCCGGCGGTGGAACGCGCCCGCGCGGCCGGGCTCACGTAGCCGCGCGGGGGGACGCGGACGCCCCGGTCTTCTCCCGCTCGGCGCGGACCAGGCGTATGTACCGCTCCCAGTCCCAGAACCGCCCCGGATCGGTGTGGTCCGTCCCCGGCACCTCCACGTGTCCGATGATGTGCTCGCGGTCCACGGGGATGCCGTACCGCTCGCATATCGCCGCCGTCAGCCGCGCCGAGGCCGCGTACATCGCGTCCGTGAAGGACGAGGCGTCCTCCACGAAGCCCTCGTGCTCTATGCCGACGCTGCGTTCGTTGTACTGCCGGTTGCCCGCGTGGAAGGCCACGTCCAGCTCCCGGACCAGCTGGGTGACCCGCCCGTCCTTGCGCACGATGTAGTGCGCCGCCGCCCCGTGCCCCGGGTCCCGGAAGACCTTCACCGCGGACGCGTAGCCGCCCTGGGTGACATGGATGACCACCCGGTCCACCGGGTAGTCGGACGGCCGGTCCGCCAGCCGGTAGTTCGCCGCCGAGGCCGCCACCCAGCGCGCGCCCCGGAAGTCCACCGTGCCCGCCACCCGCGGCTTGTCCACGCCGGGCATCCGCCACCACAGCCGGGACAGCTCCTGACGGGCCAGCACGGCCGTGCCCACGGCCGCCGCGGCCCCGCCGACCAGCAGCGCGCGCCGCCCCAGCCGCCGGTCCGTGTCGTCCTTCGCCGTACCCATGCCCGCCCCCGTCGCCACCGGCGTCGCCGGCCCCGTCGTCACCCTCTGCGATCGTCAACGGATATCAGGCCGACGCGGTTCCCGCGCCCCGTACCCTGGAAGGGCTATGACTGACACCCCGCAGCGCACCCGCCCCCTCCGCGTCCTCGCCGCCATGTCCGGCGGAGTCGACTCCGCCGTCGCCGCCGCGCGCGCCGCGGAAGCCGGCCACGACGTCACCGGCGTCCACCTCGCGCTCTCCGCGAACCCGCAGTCGTTCCGCACCGGCGCGCGGGGCTGTTGCACCATCGAGGACTCGCGTGACGCCCGCCGCGCGGCCGACGTCATCGGCATCCCGTTCTACGTCTGGGACCTCGCCGACCGCTTCCGCGAGGACGTCGTCGAGGACTTCATCGCCGAGTACGAGGCGGGCCGCACCCCGAACCCGTGCCTGCGCTGCAACGAGAAGATCAAGTTCGCCGCGCTGCTGGACAAGGCGCTGGCCCTCGGCTTCGACGCCGTCTGCACCGGCCACTACGCCAAGGTGATCGTGAACCCGGACGGCTCCCGCGAGCTGCACCGCGCCTCCGACATGGCGAAGGACCAGTCGTACGTCCTCGGTGTGCTGGACGAGAGGCAGCTCGCGCACGCCATGTTCCCGCTCGGCGACACGGTCACCACCAAGGAGGAGATCCGTGCGGAGGCCGAGCGCCGGGGCCTGGCCGTGGCCAAGAAGCCCGACTCGCACGACATCTGCTTCATCGCCGACGGCGACACCCAGGGCTTCCTCGCCAAGCGGCTCGGCAAGGCCGAGGGCGACATCGTGGACGAGTCCGGCGCCAAGCTGGGCACGCACGAGGGCGCGTACGGCTTCACCATCGGCCAGCGCAAGGGCCTGCGGATCGGCACCCCGGCCCCGGACGGCAAGCCGCGCTACGTGCTGGACATCTCCCCGGTGACCAACACCGTCACGGTCGGCCCGGCCGACGCCCTGGACGTCACCGCTCTCACCGCGATCAAGCCCCGCTGGTGCGGCACCGCCCCCACCGGCCCCGGCACCTACACCGCCCAGCTGCGCGCCCACGGCGGCGAGACCGAGGTGAGGGCCGAGCCGGTCGACGGCGAGCTGCGCGTGACGTTCACCGAGCCGGTCCGCGGCGTCGCCCCCGGCCAGGCGATCGTCCTGTACGACGGCACGCGCGTGGTCGGCTCGGCGACGATCGCGTCGACCACGCGCGCGACGGCGGCGGTGGTCTGACCGGTCTCCGTCCCGCGCGGAGCGCCTAGCCCGCGAAGAACTCCGCCAGCACCGGCCCCAGCACATCCGGTTCCACCGCGTGGGTCTGGCCCTCCAGGACCCGGTACGTGCCCCGGGGCACCGTCTCGGCGATGTCCCGGGAGGACGCCCGCATCCACTCGGGGCTCGCGCCGCCCGCGACCGCGAGCACGGGCACGCCGATCGAGGCGAGCCGGTCCCGGGGGAGCAGGCCGTCGCCCATGACCGCGTCGTCGTGGGCGAGGCTGGGGGCGACGGTCTCCATGCCGGCCCACATCGGCGACTCCCGGGCACGCTGGATCATGTCCTCGCCGAGGCCCGTCAGGCGCAGGAACAGCTCCACCGCGTCCCCGCGCCGGCCCTCGCCGAGCGCCTTGTTCAGCTGCTCCTTGTAGGTGGCCTCGCGGGCGGCACCGCCCGCCAGGTGGTCGGCGTACGGCACCTCGTACACCGCCGCGCGGGCGACGGGCAGACCGCTCGCCGCCGCGCGCAGGACCAGCGCGCCGCCCGACGAGACCCCGAAGAGCCCCGCCTCGCCGCCCACCGCGTCGATCAGCGCGGCCAGGTCCTCGATCTCGCGGTCGACCTCGTACGGCGCCGTGTCGCCGCTCGCGCCGCGGCCCCGGCGGTCGTAGACGACGGCCGTGCAGCGGTCGGCGAGGCGCTGGGCCAGGGGTGCCACGGTGCCCCCGGTGGACAGGGCGCCGCTCACCAGGATCACCGTGGGTCCCCGGCCGATCACTCCGTACGCGAGGGAGGTGCCGTCGCGGGATGTCGTCTTCTTGTCCATGGCCGTGCAGACTGCCGCACGGCACGGCACTCGTCGGTCACGACACGGCGACGCGGGGGGTGGTCATGCGACCTCGGTGTCGTAGAAGCAGTAGTGGTCCTTGATCTCCGCCACCCCGTCCTTGGGGTCCGGATACGCCCAGACGAGGTCGGGCGCGTCCGGCAGCGACCAGTAGGACGCCGTGCCCTTGAAGGGACACACAGTGTGCGTGTCGGAGGGCGTCAGCAGATCGAGGCGGACGTCCTCGGCGGGGATGTAGTACCGGACCGGGCAGCCCGTCTCGCGCAGCTCCAGCGGCCGGTCGGATTCCGCGAGCACCTGGTCGCCGTGCACCACGCGCACGTGCCGGTCGCTCTTCTGGATCGTGATCGTGTGTCCTTGGGTCATACCGGTTCAGCGCCGGGAAGGGCCGCGCTTCTTCCCGGCCGGCGCGGGGACCGTACGGTAGGGGCCATGAACATCTGCGTCTTCCTGTCCGCCGCCGACCTCGACGAGCGTTACACGCGCCCCGCGCGCGAGTTCGCGGAACTGCTCGGCAAGGCCGGCCACACGCTCGTCTGGGGCGGTTCCGACGTCGGTCTGATGAAGGTGGTCGCCGACGGCGTGCAGGAGGCGGGCGGCAGGCTGCTGGGCGTCTCCGTGGAGTTCCTCGCGAACAAGGCGCGGCCCGGCGCCGACGAGATGATCGTCGCGGGCGACCTCGCCGAACGCAAGAAGCTGCTGCTGGAGAAGGCCGACGCCGTGGTGATCATGGTGGGGGGCACCGGCACGCTGGACGAGGCCACCGAGATCCTGGAGCTGAAGAAGCACGGCCGCACCGAGAAGCCGGTCGTGCTGCTGAACACGGCGGGCTTCTACGACGGCCTGCGCGAGCAGTTCCGCCGCATGGAGGCCGAGGGCTTCCTGCCCCGCCCGCTGGCCGAGCTGGTCTTCTTCGCCGACGAGCCGGTCGGGGCCCTCGCCCACCTGGAGGAGCAGCTCGGCGCCCACTGATGCGAGCATGGCACGCATGGCTACTCATGTGATCACCGGGGCGGGTTCCGGCATCGGCGCGGCCGTGGCCCGCCGGCTGCACGCGCGCGGGGACGAGCTCGTGCTGCACGCGCGCGACGCGGGCCGCGCCAAGGAGCTGGCGGCCGAGTTCCCCGGCGCGCGCACCCTGGTCGGCGACCTGGCGGACCCGGACAGGCTGTCCTGGGCGTTCTCCCACCAGACGCTCCCGGACCGGGTCGACTCCCTGCTGCACATCGCCGGAGTCGTCGACCTCGGCGCGGTCGGTGACCTGACCCCGAAGTCCTGGCGCCACCAGCTCAACGTCAACCTGATCGCCCCCGCCGAGCTGACCCGCCACTTCCTCCCGCAGCTGCGGGCGGCCCGCGGGCATGTGATCTTCGTCAACTCCGGCGCCGGCCTCACCGCGCACGCCGGCTGGTCCGCGTACGCCGCCTCCAAGCACGGCCTGAAGGCCCTCGCCGACTCCCTGCGCCAGGAGGAGCACGCGAACGGCGTCCGCGTCACCTCGGTCTACCCCGGCCGCACCGCGAGCCCCATGCAGGCCAAGGTGCACCAGCAGGAGGGCAAGGAGTACGACCCGTCGAAGTGGATCGACCCCGAGTCGGTCGCCACGACGATCCTGACCGCCCTGGACCTCCCGAGGGACGCCGAGATCAACGACCTGACGGTACGTCCGGGGCGCTGACCTCCCCCGGAGGGTTCCGTAGGCTTCCCTGGTGAGCGAAAACAGCCAGTTCAGGTTCCCAGGAGCCACCGGTGTCGGGTCCCTGCCCGGTGGCGACGCCCGCGAGGCCGCCAAGACCGCCACCGGATCCTTCGAGGACTTCCCGTTCCTCCCGGAGCTGCCCGCGCGCGGGCCCGGCGCCGACATGATCGGCCGGACCGCCGGAATGCTGGTCGAGCTGTACGCGCGCGTGGAGCCCAGCGGATGGCGGATCGGGGACCGGCCGGGCCGGGACACCAAGCGGGCCAGGTCCTGGCTCGGCGAGGACCTGGACGCCCTGGAGGAGTTCACCCAGGGCTACGAGGGCGACCTGAAGGTGCAGGCCGTCGGGCCGTGGACGCTGGCCGCCGCCCTGGAGCTGAAGAACGGCGAGGCCGCCCTGTCGGACCCCGGCGCCTGCCGGGACCTCGCCGCCTCGCTCGCCGAGGGCCTGCGGCTGCACCTCGACGAGGTGCGGCGCCGCGTCCCCGGCGCCCGGATCGTCCTCCAGCTCGACGAGCCCTCCCTCACGGCCGTCCTGCGCGGGCAGGTCCGTACGGCGAGCGGCTACCGGACCCACCGGGCCGTGGACCGGCAGGTCGTGGAGGCGACCCTCCGGGACGTCGTCGGCGCGCACGCCGGCGGGCCGGTGGTGGTGCACTCCTGCGCCCCGGACGTGCCGTTCGCGCTCCTTCGGCGGGCCGGTGCGGCGGCCGTCTCCTTCGACTTCGCACTGCTCACCGAGCGTGACGACGAGGCGATCGGCGAGGCCGTGGAGGGCGGTACGCGCCTGTTCGCCGGTGTCGTGCCGGGCACGGACGGCCCGTTGTCAGACCCTGCCGGTAGCGTCATGGGTGTCAGGACGTTGTGGCGCAGGCTGGGGCTGCACCCGGGGCTGCTCGCGGAGGCGGTCACGGTGACCCCGGCGTGCGGCCTGGCGGGCGCTTCCCCCGCGTACGCGCGCCAGGCGCTCGCCCACTGCGTCCGGGCGGCGAGATCCCTCGCGGACAACCCAGAGTAACGGGAGGACAACACGGTGGCCGGCGACAAGCAAGCGGAGACGACGGCGGTGCCCGCCGAGGCCCGCGACAAGCACGCGCAGCTGGCGGAGCAGGTCGAGGAGCACCGCTTCCGGTACTACGTGAAGGACGCTCCCGTCATCAGCGACGCGGAGTTCGACCAGCTCCTGAAGTCTCTGGAGGCCCTGGAGGAGCGGTATCCGGAGCTGCGCACCCCGGACTCGCCCACCCAGAAGGTCGCGGGGTCGTACGAGACGGAGTTCACGGCGGTCGAGCACCGCGAGCGGATGCTCTCGCTCGACAACACCTTCAACGACGACGACCTGGCCGCCTGGGCCGACCGCATCGCCAGGGAGCTGGGCGACCAGACGTACCACTTCCTGTGCGAGCTGAAGGTGGACGGCCTCGCGGTCAACCTCACCTACGAAAAGGGCCGCCTCACGCGCGCGGCCACCCGCGGTGACGGCCGCACCGGCGAGGACATCACGCCGAACGTCCGCACGATCGCGGAGATCCCGGACCGCCTGGCGGGCGACAAGGTGCCCGATCTGGTGGAGATCCGCGGCGAGGTCTACTTCCCGATGGAGAAGTTCCTCGAACTGAACGAGCGCCTGGTCGCGGCCGGCGACAAGCCCTTCGCCAACCCCCGCAACGCCGCCGCCGGTTCGCTGCGCCAGAAGGACCCGCGGGTCACCGCGACCCGCCCGCTGCACATGGTCGTCCACGGCATCGGCGCCCTGGAGGGCTTCTCGGGCATGACCCGGCTCTCCCAGGCCTACGACCTGCTGAAGTCCTGGGGCCTGCCCACCTCCCCGCACAACCGCGTGGTCGACGACCTCGCCGGCGTACGGGAGTTCATCGCCTACTACGGCGAGAACCGCCACTCCGTCGAGCACGAGATCGACGGCGTCGTGGTCAAGCTGGACGAGATCCGCCTCCAGGGCCGGCTCGGCTCCACCGCGCGGGCGCCCCGCTGGGCGATCGCCTACAAGTACGCGCCGGAGGAGGTCAACACCAAGCTCGTCGACATCAAGGTGGGCGTCGGCCGCACGGGCCGGGTCACGCCGTACGCCCAGGTCGAGCCGGTCACGGTCGCGGGCAGCGAGGTGGAGTTCGCCACCCTGCACAACCAGGAGGTCGTCAAGGCCAAGGGCGTGCTCATCGGCGACACCGTGGTGCTGCGCAAGGCCGGTGACGTCATCCCGGAGATCCTCGGCCCGGTGGTCGACCTCAGGGACGGCAGCGAGCGGGAGTTCGTGATGCCGGGCGAGTGCCCCGAGTGCGGGACGCCGCTGCGGCCCATGAAGGAGGGCGACATCGACCTGCGCTGCCCGAACGCCCGTGGCTGTCCCGCCCAGTTGAGGGAGCGGGTGTCCTATCTCGCCGGCCGGGAGTGCCTGGACATCGAGCACTTCGGCGCGGTGGCCGCCGCCGCGCTCACCCGCCCGCTGGAGCCTGCCGACCCGCCGCTGGTCGACGAGGGCGACCTGTTCGACCTGACGGTGGAGAAGCTGCTGCCCATCAAGGCCTACGTCCTCGACCCGGACAGCGGGCTGCCCAAGCGCGACCCGAAGACCGGGGAGGAGAAGGTCGTCACGGTCTTCGCCAACCAGAAGGGCGAGCCGAAGAAGAACACCCTCGCGCTGCTGGCGAACATCGAGGCGGCCAAGTCCCGTCCGCTGGCCCGCTTCCTGAACGGGCTGTCGATCCGGCACGTGGGCCCGGTGGCCGCGCAGGCCCTCGCGCGTGAGTTCCGTTCCCTCGACCGCATCGAACAGGCGACCGAGGAGGAGCTGGCGGCCACCGACGGCGTCGGCCCCATCATCGCCGCCGCGCTCAAGGAGTGGTTCGCCGAGGACTGGCACCGCGAGATCGTCCGCAAGTGGAAGGCCGCGGGCGTCCCACTGGAGGACCAGTCGTCCGGCGAGGAGGAGGGGCCGCGTCCGCTGGAGGGGCTCACGGTCGTCGTCACCGGCACACTGGAGAACTTCACCCGGGACGGCGCCAAGGAGGCGTTGCAGCGCCAGGGCGCGAAGGTGACCGGTTCGGTGTCCAAGAAGACCTCATTCGTCGTTGTGGGTGACAACCCCGGATCGAAGTACGACAAGGCCATGCAACTGAAGGTTCCCGTCCTGAACGAGGACGGTTTCGGCGTCCTGTTGGAACAGGGCCCCGAAGCGGCGGCCGAAGTCGCGCTTCCGACCGGGGAGTAGCGGTTGAAGGCCACCCGATCGGCGCATATCAGATGCATACGGGTGGCCCGGGCGCATTCGGGCAACCGTCGGAGACCGCTGCCCGTGGAAGCCTTCCGCGGCCTACTGTTGAGGTGTGCGCCTGCCGTGCCCAGCTGCGGCTGGGGCATCTCCGTGCCCGCCGAGGGCGCGGAGAGGGTTTCTTCGACGCGGAGCTGCTGATGGTTGTCGGGCATCGGGCCGCGTGGCGTGGGCACCGCCGGCTGTGAGAGGGACGGGAATGGAACCGACCGAGAGCGCCGCCCCGGACTCATGGCTGCGCCTGCGCCGCCGCGCGGGCGCGTGGCGGGGGTACCGGTGGACCGGACGGGCCGACGGGCGCGCGGCCGCGCAGCCGCGCCCGGCCGGATCGGGCACCGCCACCGACGCCCGCGCGCCCCAGCCCGCCGTCGCACCCGCCCCCGGCCTGGCCGGCGCCGACAGCGAACGGCACCTGTCCTGGCCCGCCCTGCCCGCGGCCGTCGTGGCCGCCGCCGGATTCGTCCTGGGCGCCGGCTTCTACCGCGCCTACACCGGCCACCACGCCCTCTTCCCCGGCGGCACGGTCGGCTGGTCGCTGGCCCTGCTCACCGGCGTCATCGTCGGCCACCTCGTCATGCTGGGCCGCGCCCGCTGGTGGGGCGGCACCGGATCGGGCGCCGCCCTCACCCTCGCCGTCCTGCTGCTGTACGGCTGGCTGCCCGCCGGCCTGGTCAGCCTCACCGTCGTCGTCCTGGTCGGCGTCGCCCGCCGCATCCGCTGGCGGCAAGGGGTGCTGCACGGCGCGGTGGACATCCTCGGCATCGGCGTCGGCGCCCTGCTGCTCGGCGCGTTCGGCCGGGTCCCGAGCGTCGAGGAGCCCTGGCGGCCCGACAGCTGGAGCGTCGCCACGGCACCCGAGGTCGTGCTGGTCGCGGTCGCGTACCTGGCCGTCAGCCGCGGCCTGCTGTGGTACCTGCACGCCCCGCGCGGCGGCGGGGTGCCCAAGGTGGCCCGCACCGCCGTGGTCCGGCAGGGCCTGGTCGCCGTCGCCCTGCTCGGCATCGCGCCCCTGCTGTGCGTCGTGGCCGACGCCCAGCCGGTCCTGCTCCCGCTCTTCGCCATCCCGCTGATCGCCCTGGACTCCACGCTGTGGATGGCCCGCGCCCGCGCCGAGGAGCAACTGCGCGACCCGCTGACCGGGCTGCCCAACCGGCAGTGGCTGCTGGAGCGCATCTGGACGGCCCTGGACGACGCCGACCGCATCGGCGCACGCTCCGCGCTCATGCTGATCGACCTCGATCGCTTCAGGTCGGTGAACGACACCCTCGGGCATCTGGCCGGCGACCGGCTGCTGCTCCAGATCGCCGACCGGCTGCGGCTCGCCCTGCCGCGCGGCGCCGAGGCCGCCCGGCTCGGCGGTGACGAGTTCGCCGTCTTACTGCCCGTAGCCGACTCCACCACGTCGGCGACCCGCGTCGCCCGCGGCCTCGTCTCCGCCCTCAGCTCCCCGCTCGACCTGGACGGACTCACCCTCGTCCTGGAGGCCAGCGCCGGCGTCGCCGTCTTCCCCGACCACGCGCTCGACGCCGAGGGGCTCCTGCGCCGCGCGGACGTCGCGATGTACCAGGCGAAGAGGGACCGTACGGGCGTCGAGGTGTACGAGTCCAAGCGGGACTCCAACACCCCCGACCGCCTCGGCCTCCTGGGCGACCTGCGCCGGGCGCTGGACGCGCACGAGGTCCAGCTCCACTACCAGCCCAAGGTCCGCTTCGACGGACAGGTCGCCGGCCTGGAGGCCCTCGTGCGGTGGGTGCACCCGGAACGCGGGAAGGTGCCGCCGGACGAGTTCATAGCCATCGCCGAGTCCTCGGGGCTGATGCCCCACCTCACCGAGTACGTCCTGGAGACCGCGCTCGGCCAGGTCGCCCGGTGGCGCGCGCAGGGCCTGCGGGTGCCGGTCGCCGTCAACGTCTCCCCGCGCGACGTCCACACCCCGGGATTCGCCGGGTCGGTCGCCGCGCGCCTCGCCCGGCACGGGGTCCCCGCCGGAGCGCTCCAGCTGGAGATAACGGAGCACGTGCTGCTGGAGGACCCGCAGCGGGCCGCCGACACCCTCGCCGGGCTCACCGGACACGGCGTGAAGATGTCCCTCGACGACTTCGGCACCGGGTACTCGTCGCTGGTGCACCTTCGGCGGCTCCCCGTCAGCGAGCTGAAGATCGACCGCTCCTTCGTGGCCCGGCTCGCCGTCGACGCCCAGGACGCGGAGATCGTGCGCTGCACGGTGGACCTCGCGCATTCGCTGGGCCTGCTGGTCGTCGCCGAGGGCGTGGAGGACGACGAGACCTGGGAACGGCTGCGGGACCTGGGATGTGACGCGGTGCAGGGGTGGCTGGTCGCCGCGGCGATGCCGCCCGAGGAGACCACGGCGTGGCTGCTGGCGCGGGGCTCCCGCGGATGGCAGCGGCCGCGCGCCGCGTTGCCCGCGGCCGAGTAGACACCCGCCGGGCGGCTCACGGCCGAGCGGTTCGGGCCCGGCCCGGCGCGCCGCGAAGGGGCCGCTCCGCAGCGCCGGGGGCGCTCGTGCGCGTGCTCCGGCGGCCTGCCGCTCGTCGTCCTGCTGAGGGTCCCGCGCAGAGGGACCCGGACTCCGCCGCCCTCGGGATCCATTCCGCCACCGCGATCGTTGTACCGGCCAGTGCCGCACTGCTCTTCCAGGGGGATGTGTCATGTCGCTGTTCGTGCCCAGGTTCGACGACACCGTGCTCGTCCGGGACGCCGAGGCCGAGGTCGTCGGCGGTGCGCCGGTCGCCGTGAAGCTGCTGGCGGACAGCAGCGCCGGCGGCGGCGCGCTGTCCACCGTCCGCGTCACGCTGGCCGAGGGCGCCGACGGAGCCCGTCCGCATGTGCACCACAACTCGGCCGAGATGTTCTACCTGCTCGACGGCGAGGCCGAGGTCCTCTCCGGTGACGACGTCGTCACCGCCGGGCGCGGCGACCTGATCATCGTGCCGCCGGACCGGCCCCACGCCTTCGCCGCCGTCCCCGGCAGCACCGCCGACCTGCTCATCGTCATCACCCCGGGCGTCGAGCGGTTCGAGTACTTCCGCCACCTCCAGCGCATCCGCCTCGGCGAGGCCACCCCGGAGAGCCTGCTGGAGGTCCAGGACCTGTACGACAACCACTTCCTGAAGAGCGACGCGTGGGAGGGACGGCGCCGGTGAGACCGGGCCCCGGGGAAACCGTTTCACGGTCACGGCGCCCCGCCCCATAGGATTGGGCCCAAACCACACACACTCACCCCAGAGGATCGCTGCATGCCTGGCATCACGCGCGAGGAGGTCGCCCACCTCGCCCGGCTGGCGCGTCTGGAGCTGAAGCCCGAAGAACTCGATCACTTCGCGGGACAGCTGGACGACATCATCGGCGCGGTCGCCCGCGTCAGCGAGGTCGCCGACCAAGACGTACCGCCGACTTCCCACCCGCTCCCGCTGACGAACGTCATGCGGCCGGACGAGGTCCGTCCTTCGCTCACCCCCGAGCAGGCGCTCTCCGGCGCCCCGGCACAGGAGCAGCAGCGTTTCAAGGTGCCGCAGATCCTGGGGGAGGAGTGACCGCCATGACGGACAAGAACAGCATCATCAGGCTCACCGCGGCCGAGACCGCCGCGAAGATCGCCTCCGGCGAGCTGACGGCCGTCGAGGTCACCGAGGCCCACCTCGCCCGCATCGAGGCGGTCGACGAGAAGGTGCACGCCTTCCTCCACGTGGACCGCGAGGGCGCCCTCGCCCAGGCCCGTGCCGTGGACGAGAAGCGGGAGCGCGGCGAGAAGCTCGGCCCGCTGGCCGGCGTCCCGCTCGCGCTCAAGGACATCTTCACCACCGAGGGCGTGCCCACGACCGTCGGCTCGAAGATCCTGGAGGGCTGGATCCCGCCGTACGACGCGACGCTCACCAAGCGGCTCAAGGCCGCCGACGTCGTCATCCTCGGCAAGACCAACATGGACGAGTTCGCCATGGGGTCGTCGACGGAGAACAGCGCGTTCGGCCCGACCGGCAACCCGTGGGACCTGACCCGCATCCCCGGCGGTTCCGGCGGCGGCTCCTCCGCCGCGCTGGCCGCGCACATGGCCCCCCTCGCCATCGGTACCGACACCGGCGGCTCCATCCGCCAGCCGGCCGCCGTCACCGGCACGGTCGGCGTGAAGCCGACGTACGGCGCGGTCTCCCGCTACGGCATGGTCGCGTTCTCCAGCTCGCTCGACCAGGGCGGCCCCTGTGCCCGCACGGTCCTCGACGCCGCGCTGCTGCACGAGGTCATCGCCGGGCACGACCCGCTGGACTCCACCTCCATCGACGCCCCGGTCCCGCCGGTGGTCGAGGCCGCGCGCAACGGCAGCGTCGCGGGCATGCGCGTCGGCGTGGTCAGGCAGTTCCGCGGCGAGGGCTACCAGGCGGGGGTCATCCAGCGCTTCGACGAGTCGGTCGCGCTGCTCAAGGAGCTGGGCGCCGAGATCGTCGAGCTGGACTGCCCGTCCTTCGACCTCGCCCTGTCGGCGTACTACCTGATCGCCCCGTCCGAGTGCTCCTCCAACCTCGCCCGCTTCGACGGCCTGCGCTACGGCCTGCGGACCGGCGACGACGGCACGCACTCCGCCGAGGAGGTCACCTCCCTCACCCGTGAGGCGGGCTTCGGCCCGGAGGTGAAGCGCCGGATCATGCTCGGCACGTACGCCCTGTCGAGCGGCTACTACGACGCCTACTACGGCAGCGCCCAGAAGGTCCGCACGCTGATCAAGCAGGACTTCGACAAGGCCTTCGAGCAGGTCGACGTGATCGTCTCCCCGACGACCCCGACCACCGCCTTCCCGATCGGCGAGCGCGCCGACGACCCGATGGCGATGTACCTCGCGGACCTGTGCACCATCCCGACCAACCTGGCGGGCAACGCGGCCATGTCCCTGCCCTGCGGCCTCGCCCCGGAGGACGACCTCCCGGTCGGCCTGCAGATCATCGCCCCGGTGATGAAGGACGACAGGCTGTACAAGGTGGGCGCCGCCGTCGAGGCCGCCTTCGTGGAAAAGTGGGGTCACCCGCTGCTGGAGGAGGCACCGTCGCTGTGAGCGCACTGACCAAGGCCAAGGGCTTCAAGAAGTCCAAGTCCGGTACGTACCTGTCCATGGCCGCCACCGCGTTCGGCGCGGTCGGCGCCATGAAGCAGATCAAGAAGGCCCGCGCCGAGAACGACACGCTGCGGCTCGTCGACGCCGTCGTCACCGCCGCCGGCATCGTCACCGGCCTCGCCATCCTCTACCGCGAGCTGAAGCGGCTGGGCGACGACGACGTCCTGCTGGGCTGAGAGGGAAGTTTTCACCGTGACCACCACGACCGACCTGGTGTCGTACGAGGACGCGCTGGCGTCGTACGACCCCGTCATGGGCCTTGAGGTCCATGTCGAACTCGGCACCAAGACGAAGATGTTCTGCGGCTGCTCGACGGCGCTCGGTGCCGACCCGAACAGCCAGACCTGCCCGGTCTGCCTCGGCCTGCCCGGCGCGCTCCCGGTCGTCAACGCGACCGGCGTCGAGTCCGCGATCAAGATCGGTCTCGCGCTGAACTGCGAGATCGCCGAGTGGTGCCGCTTCGCCCGGAAGAACTACTTCTATCCGGACATGCCGAAGAACTTCCAGACCTCCCAGTACGACGAGCCGATCGCCTTCAACGGCTACCTCGACGTGCAGCTGGAGGACGGCGAGGTCTTCCGCGTGGAGATCGAGCGCGCCCACATGGAGGAGGACACCGGCAAGTCGACGCACGTCGGCGGCGCCACCGGCCGTATCCACGGCGCGTCCCACTCCCTGCTGGACTACAACCGCGCCGGCATCCCGCTGATCGAGATCGTCACCAAGCCGATCGTGGGCGCCGGCGAGCGCGCCCCCGAGGTGGCCAAGGCGTACGTCCGCGAGCTGCGCGAGGTCATCCGGTCCCTCGGCGTGTCCGAGGCCCGCATGGAGATGGGCCAGATGCGCTGTGACGTGAACCTGTCGCTGATGCCCAAGGGCAGCGACAAGTTCGGCACGCGCTCGGAGACGAAGAACGTCAACTCCCTGCGCTCGGTGGAGCGCGCGGCCCGCTTCGAGATCCAGCGGCACGCGGCCGTGCTGTCCTCGGGCGGCACGATCGTCCAGGAGACCCGCCACTTCCACGAGGACACCGGGTCCACGACCTCGGGCCGGGTGAAGGAGGAGGCCGAGGACTACCGGTACTTCCCCGAGCCCGACCTGGTGCCGGTCGCACCCTCCCGGGAGTGGGTCGAGGAGATCCGGGCGGCCCTGCCCGAGCTGCCGCTGGCCCGCCGCACCCGGCTGCTGGCCGAGTGGGGCATCTCCGCCACCGACATGCAGGCGATCCTCAACGCCGGCGCGCTGGACCCGATCGTCGCCACCATCGACGCCGGTGCCGACGCGGCCTCCGCCCGCAAGTGGTGGATGGGCGAACTGGCGCGCAGCGCCAACGAGTCCGGCAAGGCGCTGGACGAGCTGGCGATCACCCCGCAGCAGGTCGCCCGGGTCACCGAGCTCGTCGCGAAGGGTGACCTGAACGACAAGCTGGCCCGCCAGGTCATCGAGGGCGTCCTCGCGGGCGAGGGCACCCCGGACGAGGTGGTCGACAAGCGCGGTCTGAAGGTCGTCTCCGACGACTCCGCGCTCGGCACGGCCGTCGACGAGGCCATCGCCGGCAACCCGGCCATCGCGGACAAGATCCGCGGCGGCAAGGTGGCCGCGGCCGGCGCCCTGGTCGGCGCGGTCATGAAGGCCACCCGCGGTCAGGCCGACGCCGCCCGCGTCAAGGAACTGATCCTGGAGAAGCTGGGCGTCAGCGAGGGCTGACGAACCGACGGCACACAGCCCCGGAGGGATGCCCTCCGGGGCCGTTCGGCTTGGTGCGGCGTCCCCACTGGCGCCGCCCCGCACCAGGGTGTCCCGGCCGGGGACGGTACGCTCGCCCGCCATGAGTGGACGCACCGATTCCGACATCGAGCCCCCGATAACCGAGGAGCCGGAGGGGTACGTCGAGGACGCCCGGCGGGCACGGTGGACCGCGGCCGGCTCGGGAGCGCTCCTCTGCCTCGCGGGGCTCGCCGCCTCACTGCTGCGGCTCCGCGGTTCCGCGCCCGCCCGGGTCCCCGCCGCCTACGCCCTGGGTGCCGCCGTCTGCGCGCTCGCGGCCGTCCTCGGCTCCAAGGGCCGTACTCGCAGGGCCCTGTGGCTGCTCATCGCCGGGACGATGGTCATGGCGCTCGGGGACCAGTTCGACTGAGGGTCTGTCAGTTCGACCACCACCCCTTCATGTTCTTTGCGGCTTGTCCGGTTTATTGGCGTTTGTTCCCGGCGAAAGATCCCCACATCGTCTTCTGGGAGCACGTCGGTGGCAGACCTCGCGCGTTGGTGTGTCAGGCACCGCCTGATCGCCGCCCTGCTGTGGCTCCTCGCCTTCGGCGGGGCCACCGCGGGCGCCGCCCTGGCCGGTTCGGCGTACTCGAACGACTACGAGGTCCCCGGCACCGAGTCCGGCCGCGCGACCCGGCTGCTCCAGGACGGCTTCCCGGGCCTGGGCGGGGACAGCGACACCGTCGTCTGGCACACCGTCACCGGCACCGTACGGGCGCCCGACGTCGAGCGGACCGTGGCGGGCACCCTGCGCCGGATCGCCGCCCTGCCCGGCGTGGCCTCGGTGTCCGGCCCGTACGGCGGCCAGGGCGCCCACCGGATCAGCGCCGACGGCCATACGGCCTACGCCACCGTCACCTTCGCGCGGCAGGCCGACGACGTCGCCGGAGCCGAGGCCCGGGCCGTCGTGCGCACCGCCAAGGCCGCCGCGCGCGCGGGACTCCAGGTGGAACTGGGCGGCACCGCCATCGGGCTCACCGAGTCCGCGCGCGGGCACACCGCCGAGGCGGTCGGGGTGCTCGTCGCCGCCGTCGTGCTGTTCCTCGCCTTCGGTTCGCTCGCCGCCTCCCTGCTGCCGATCGCCACCGCGCTGGTCGGCGTCGGCACCGCGTACGCCGGCATCGGACTGCTCGGACACGCCATGACCGTGGCCGACTTCGCGCCCGTGCTCGGCATGCTCATCGGCCTCGGCGTGGGCATCGACTACGCGCTGTTCATCGTGACCCGGCACCGGCGCGGCCTGAAGCGCGGCCTGAGCGTCCCGGAGGCCGCGGCGCACGCCGTGGCGACCACCGGACGCGCGGTCGTCTTCGCGGGTGCGACGGTGTGCATCGCCCTCCTGGGGATGCTGATCCTGCGGCTCGGCTTCCTCAACGGGGTCGCCGTGGCGGCCTGTCTGACGGTCGTGCTCACCGTCGCGGCCTCCGTGACGCTGCTGCCCGCCCTGCTGTCGTACCTCGGCCCGTACGCGCTCAGCCGGCGGGAACGGCGCCGGCTCGCCGAGCAGGGGCCGCGCCCGGAACTCCCCACCGGCCTCGCCGCCCGCTGGTCGGCGCTCGTCGAACGCCACCCCCGGCTGCTCGGTTCGCTCGCCCTCGCGGTCGTCGCCGTGCTCGCCCTGCCCGCCCTCTCCCTCCGCCTCGGCACCTCCGACCAGGGCAACGATCCCCGCACCTCCACCACCCGCCAGGCCTACGACCTGCTCACGGCAGGCTTCGGACCCGGCGTGAACGGGCCGCTGACCCTGGTGACACACGTGGACGGCGGCGACGACAAACTCGCCCTCGACAACCTCGACACCACCCTGCGCGCCACCCCGGGCGTCGCCTCCGTCACCCCGGTCACCTACGCCACCGGAGGCGACACGGCGTACCTCACCGTGGTGCCCGACTCCGCGCCGCAGTCCCGGGACACCAGCGACCTCGTGGACCGGCTGCGCACCCGTGTGCTCCCGCGCGCGGAGCGCGGCACCTCGCTCGCCGTGCAGGTGGGCGGTGTCACCGCCGGCTACGACGACTTCGCGGAAGTGATCGTCGGCAAACTGCCGCTGTTCGTCGGCGCGGTCGTCGGGTTCGGCTGCCTGCTGCTGCTGGTCGCCTTCCGCTCGCTGGGCATCCCCGTGAAGGCCGCCGCGATGAACGTCGCCGCCGTCGCCGCCGCGTTCGGCATCGTCGTCGCCGTCTTCCAGTGGGGCTGGGGCAGCGAACCGCTCGGCCTCGGCCGCGCGGGCCCCATCGAGCCCTTCCTGCCCGTGATCATGGTCTCGGTGCTCTTCGGGCTCTCCATGGACTACCAGGTCTTCCTGCTCAGCCGGATGTACGAGGAGTGGCTGCACACCGGCGACAACCGGCGCGCCGTCCGCGTGGGCCTGGCCGAGACGACCCGGGTGATCAACTCCGCCGCGGTCATCATGATCTCGGTCTTCCTCGCCTTCGTGCTCAGCGGTGACCGCGTCATCGCCATGTTCGGCATCGCGCTCGCCTCCGCCGTCGCCCTCGACGCCTTCGTCCTGCGTACGCTGCTGGTGCCCGCCCTGATGCATCTGCTCGGCGCCGCCAACTGGTGGCTGCCCGGCTGGCTGGAGCGCCGCCTGCCGCGCCTCAGCATCGAGCCGTCCGAGTGCCGCGCGGCGCGGAACGGGCCCGGCCGGGTCCCGGTGCACGAACCACGGAAGGAAGAACGGCACGATGTACGCGATACCGCTCGGTGACGGCGCCGAACTGCGGCCCCTGGAGGTCTGGCACGCGGAGGAACTGCTCGCCAACATCGAGCGCGGGCGGGAGTTCATCGGCCGGCACGTCGGGCTGCCCGACGTGGTGTCCGACCTCGACGGCGCCCGTGGCTGGCTGAAGGCGTACGCCGACAAGCGCGGCGCCGACGCCGGCAGCGTGCACGGGATCTGGCTGGCCGGGAAGCTCGTCGGCGGGTTGCTGTTCCGGGTCTGGGACACACCGGGCGGGGTCTGCGAGGCCGGCTGCTGGCTGGAGCCGGCCGCGGCCGGGCGCGGGCTGGTCACGCGCGGGATGCGGGTGCTGCTCGACTGGGCCTTCGAGGAGCGCGGCATGCACCGGGTGGAGTGGTACGTGTCCTCGGCCAACGAGCCGAGCATCAACGTGGCCCGGCGGCTCGGCATGACCCGCGAGGGCGTGCTCCGCGAGAACTACCGGCACCGCGGTGAGCGCACCAGCACGGAGATCTGGTCGGTGCTCGCTCCCGAGTGGCGCGCGGCCCGCGCGCGTGCCGCGCACGACGATCATTAAGGGACCTCTCAGACAGCGTCCGTACGGTGCCAGGCATGGCAACGAAGACAGCGGAAGGCGCCACGAGCGGCACTGAGGCCGGCACCGAGGCGCGCAAGGACGACGAGACGACGACGGCGGCGGCCGATGCCGCCGCCGAGGAGCGGTCCGAGGAGGGGTCCGCCGAGGAGCGGGCCGCGGAGGCCGACGGCGGCGAGGCGGGCGATGCGACGGAAGCCGCCGGCGGCAAGGCGCCCTCCGGGGTCGGCCAGGGCGCCGGCGCCGTCGTCTCCGCCGCGCTGGGCCTGGTCTCGCTCAGCGGCGGCTGGATAGGCACCGTGGCGTCCGCGCGCGAGCAGCTCGTCGGCCAGCTCCAGACGTCCTCCACCGCGAGCGTCGCCAAGCAGATCAAGGAGGTCTACGGCGACGCCTGGCACACCACCGCCCTGTGGGCCGGCCTGTTCGCGCTGGTCGCGCTGATCACCGGCGTGGTCGTGCTGGCCCGGCCCGCCTTCGGCACCCCCGGCCGCCCGCAGGCCGCGTGGATCAAGTCGGTCGCCTGGGCGGGCGTCTCGCTCGGCGTCATCGGGCTGCTGCTCGCCGTCCTGAAGTACTCCGACGCCCTGCTCGGCCTGCCCTCGACCGGCTGAGAAGGGCCGGCGAACCGCCCGGCACCCGCCCGCGACCGGCAGCGGGGGCCGTCCAGGAAGGAACCGTGGGCCTGAGGGGCCTTAGGGCGCGCGTGAGCGACTCGTCGCCGCCCTAAGGCCCCTTAACGCGCGCGTGCGGTCCGCCGGCCGCCCGGAGATGCGGCACTCTCCCGATGTGGCGGACCCCCCTGGGAGACGAGGGTGGAGGCGTCGCGGAAAGCGGCACCCCGCACCGTCTCTCTCCGGAGGAACCGCCATGTACGCCCTTGAACTGCACCGCCTGCGCTCCGCCGAGCTGCGCCGCGCCGCCCAGGAGGAGCGCCTGGCCCGCGAGGCCGTGCGGTCCCGCCGCGCCGGGTCCGCCGACGACGGTGCCCCGGGCGCCGAGCCGCATACCGGCCGCCCCCGCCGGCACCGCGTGCCCCGCACCGCGTGACCCCGCGGTCCGCCGGCACGGCACTGCCCGCCACGGGTACGGCACTGCCCGCCATGGGTACGGCAGTGCCGGCCATCGGTACGACCATCGCACAGGGGCTGTGGAAAACCGGTGCCGGGCCGTTCCGGCCTCGTGCGATGCTCGGGCCCGTGGAGAACAGGTCCGTCAGTCCCGTGTTCGTCGGCCGCACCGACGAGTTGGACACGCTGAACGACGCGCTCGCCCGTGCCGCCGCGGCCGAGCCGCAGGCGCTGCTGCTCGGCGGCGAGGCGGGCGTGGGCAAGACCCGCCTCGTGGAGGAGTTCGCCACCGCCGCCACCCGGCACGGCGCCGTCGTCGCCGTCGGCGGCTGCGTGGAGATCGGCGCCGACGGGCTGCCGTTCGCGCCCTTCTCCGCCGCGCTGCGCGCCCTGCGCGACGCCCTGCCCGAGGAGTTCGCCGCCGCGGCGGCCGGCCAGGAGGAGGAGCTCGCCCGGCTGCTGCCCGACCTCGGCGAGGCCGGCGCCGGCCGCCACGACGAACAGGGCACGGCCCGCCTGTTCGAGCTGACCGCCCGGCTGCTGGAGCGGGTCGCCGCCGAGCACACCGTCGTGCTCGTCCTGGAGGACCTGCACTGGGCCGACGCCTCCACCCGCCACCTCCTCGCCTACCTCTTCCGCACCCTGCGCGCCGGCCGCCTCCTCGTCCTGGCCACCTACCGTTCCGACGACATCCACCGCCGGCACCCGCTGCGCCCGCTGCTGGCCGAACTGGACCGGCTGCGCACCGTCCGCCGCATCGAACTGGCCCGCTTCACCCGCGAGGAGGCCGGCCGCCAGATCGCGGGCATCCTCGCCGCCGAACCCGACCCCGCCCAGGTGGACGAGATCTACGCCCGCTCCGACGGCAACGCCTTCTTCATCGAGGAACTCGCCGTCGCCGCCTCGGCGGGCGGCTGCGCCGGCCTCACCGACTCCCTGCGCGACCTGCTCCTCGTCCGGGTCGAGGCACTGCCCGAGAGCGCCCAGCGGGTCGCCCGCGTCGTCGCCGAGGGCGGCTCCACGGTGGAGTACCGGCTGATCGCCGCCGTGGCCGGGCTCGCCGAGGACGACCTCATCGAGGCGCTGCGGGCCGCCGTCGGCGCCAACATCCTCACCGCCACCCGGGCCGGCGACGGCTACCGCTTCCGGCACTCCCTGGTCCGCGAGGCCGTGGCCGACGACCTGCTGCCCGGCGAACGGTCCCGGATCAACCGCCGCTACGCCGAGGCCCTGGAGGCCGACCCGACGCTGGTCCCGGCCGACGCCCGCGTGATGCGCCTGGCCAGCTACTGGTACCACGCCCACGACGCCGCGAAGGCCCTGCCCGCCGTCCTGTCCGCCGCCGTCGCCGCCCGCCGCCGGCACGCCTACACCGAGCAGCTGCGGCTGCTGGAGCGGGCCATGGAGCTGTGGGACAGCGCCCCCGAGGAGGTGCGCTCCGCCCTGCGCCCCGTCGACTACGCCGAGGTCTACCCTCCGTGCGGCTGCGACCCGGCCACCACCCCGCTGCGCTACCTCGACCTGCTGGCCGAGGCGGCCGTGGCGGGCCGGTTCGGCGGCGAGCGGGAACGCGCCCTGAAGATCACCAAGCGGGCCCTGCGCCTGCTGGAGGACGAACCGGACCCGCTGCGCGCCGCCTGGTTCTGGGTACAGCGGTCCCGGCTGGTCCAAGCCATGGCGCGCGGCGACGGCCGGCAGGAACTGGCCACCGCCCAGGACATGGTGCGCGGCCTGCCGCCGTCCGAGGTGCACGCGGAGGTGCTGGCGGTCGCCGCCAGCTGGTCCATGCAGCGCCGGCCGGGACCCGAGGCCCTGGCCGCCGCCGAGCGGGCCGTGGAGTACGCCCGCATGGTGGGCGCCCGCGAGACCGAACTGGACGCCCGCCTCACCCTGGGCGGGCTGACCGTGGAGTCCGGCGAGCCGGAGGCCGGCCTCGCGCAGATGCGGCAGGTCCTGCGGGACACCCGCGCGGAAGGCATGCACCAGGTGGCGGCCCGCGCCTACGTGAACCTGCCGTCCGTGCTGCAGAGCGTCGGCCGGGACCGGGAGGCCGTCCCCCTGCTGCGCGAGGGCATCGACTTCTGCCGCGCGTACGGGCTGCTGGACTCCGGAGCCTGGATATGGGGCAACCTGTCGGAGGCGCTGTACGCGCTCGGCCAGTGGAACGAGGCCGCCGAGGCCGCCGCGCACGCCACCCGGGTCGGCCACGGAGCCATGCCCCGCGGCGCGGGAGCGCTGCTCCAGGCGCACCTCGCCCTCGCCCGCGGCGACCTCGCCGAGGCCGGCCGGCACCTCGCCGCCTCTCGCGCCTGGTACGGCACCCATGACCCGATGCCCCAGCAGTCCCTGCCCGTGGCCCGCATCGTCCTCGGCGTCGCCGCCGCCGAGGGCCGGATCGCCGACGCCCGCGCGGCACTGCTCCCGGCCCTGGACGCCGGCTTCCCGCCCGGCACCCACCGCTACGGCTGGCCGCTGCTGCTGGCCGCCGCCACCGCCGAGGCCGACGCCCGCGGCCTGCCCGCCGCGCGGCCCGGCCGCTCCGAGACCCTCGACCGCCTCGCCACGGCCGTACGGACCCTCACCACCGGCGTCCCGCTCTGGCAGGCCTACGGTCAGTGGACCCGGGCGGAACTGCTCCGCGCCGAGGGCAGGGACACCGCCGACACCTGGTCCCCGGTCGTCACCGCCTTCGAATGCCTGGACCGGCCCTACGACCTCGCCCGGGTCCGGCACCGCCTCGCCGCGGCGCTGCTGGCCGAGGGCGGCGACGACGAACGCGAGCGCGCCGTGGAACTGCTCCGGCTGGCCGCCGCGGTCGCCGCCCACCTCGACGCGCGCCCCCTCGCCGACGCCGTCGC
>NZ_JBEXKG010000025.1:0-70846 GCF_040609555.1 Streptomyces sp. NPDC004658 | reverse complement strand
ACAGCAGCAGACTCACGGCCGACGCCCCGTCACCGCATCAAAAATGGTGCACTTTCATCCGTACGAGGTGGTGCACGTTCGCTTGTACGCCGACAGTTGCGGGCATGATGACGCACCTCCGATTTACCTCCCCCTCCGTTCGACCGTAGGCCTGGGGGGTTCGGTCGGCAACGCCGCTGTGGCGAACGGCTCTGTAAGGCCGGGCACTGAAAGTAGCGATGTGCGTTCACAGTGCGACGATCGCGGAGGCCTCTGAGTGCTCTGCCGTAGGCAGTGCGGGGTCTCAGGTGGAGGCATACCTCAGCCGGAGGGATTGGCGCGCTCCTGATGCCGGCGCGGTCAACTTTCGGGTCTACGCCGAGAAGTGGGTCGAGGAACGGGAGCTGGCCGTTCGCACGGAAGACCTGTACAAGCACCCTCTGCGGCTCCATATTCTGCCGGCCTTTGCGGAACTCGACCTGGACGGGATCACCGCTCCGCGCGTCCGTGAGTGGCGGGCGGAACGGCTCCGCAAGGGGGCGGGCAAGGAGTCGGCCGGCGAGCGGCGCATCGCCACCGTCGCCCAGGTCGATGCCCTCGCCGAGGCGATCGGTATCCGCCGGCGCCTCATGGTCTACCTCGGCGCCTACGGCCCGATGCGCCCGGAAGAGCTGGCCGGCCTCCGCCGCCGGACCTCCTTCGGACGGAAGTGGCGCCATGCCCGAGCCGCCGCCGGGCTCCCCGACGACTTCCGCTTCTACGACCTTCGCCACACCGGACACACGCTGTCCACCCGTTCCGGCGCCACCCTCAAGCCACAACGAGAGGCCCACCGGCAGCCAGCCGCGCCCTTATCGTGCGGGTGTGGTGCGCAACCCGCCCACAGGTCCAGACAGCAAAGAACCCCCGGGCCGCTGGCCTGGGGGCTTCTCATGGAGCGGGTGACGAGAATCGAACTCGCGCTGTCAGCTTGGGAAGCGACGGCGCTTCGGCGGCCAGACCGGCTGTGACCTGGGCCTATGCAAACTGGTGATGCTCTCGTGTGGGCGAGATGGCACCGCTGTTGACCGTAGTTATCCGTCCTGAAGGGCACGCCAAGGGCACGACCATGTAAGAGCGTGTGGGGCCCTGCGCGCACGTGCTCTACCGACCCCGGCACTACGTCGGTGCGAGGACCGGTTTCGGAAGATTCTTTGCGCGTGCGCAGGCGGGCGGGCGAACGGCTTCGAGTCCGTCATGGTGCACGCTCTGCCGGCTGCCGCACCGGTGCCGTCCCGGTCCTTGCAGGCGAGGGCCGCCGTCCGCCCTTCAGCGACTCCTGGAAACCCAGGAAGAAGGCTGAGCCCCGAACGAGGCAAGCACGTCGGGCCGTACGGGCGAGCCTGCTCACGCCTCTCGGGCCGCTGACCAGTGACAAAGCTCACGACTCCCCAGCAGACCTTTGCTCGGCCTTTGCGTAGCTCGCGGACGTGAAGGGGCGACGGCTAACTAGGGTCGAATGCCCGGGTAATCGACGGAGGGGGGAGACCTCAACTCATGGGCGACAGCGGCGAGGTACTCGACATCAAGATCGCCGACCTCAAGGCGACAGCGCCTCACTTTCACGATCAGAGCGTTGCCCTCGCGCAAGCGCTCACGAAGTTGAAGCGCGGGCTGGCTGCGGCCGGCGCTCCCTGGGGCGACGACGAGCAGGGCGAGAAGTTCCATAAGGTGTACGGCCCGCACGTCAAGCAGATCGAGCAGTCCACCCAGATCCTGGTTGAGGGCCTGGCCAGCATTCGCGAAGCCATGGTCGACATGGCTGACGGGCACATCGACAACGAAGAGCTGATCCGAGGCATGTTCAGCCGGATCCGCGTTGATCGCGACACCAAGGGCGATGGTAAGTGAGTGTCGCGGACAAGGCCCGCAAGGTCGTCCAGGACCTGACGGGCATGTGGTGGCCGGACGCCGATGAAGAGGGGTTGCGGGACGCCGCGAAGGTGTGGAGGAACTTCGCCGACGACGTCGACGATGTCACCTCCGGCGCCAACAAAGCAGCTCGCTCCATCATCGAGCACAACAAGGGCGAAGCCATCTCCGCCTTTGATGACCCGTACTGGCGCCGCTACTACCACGATGGGCAAGGCTGGCTGAAGGATCTGGCTGACGCCGCCCGCGACATGGCCAAGGCCCTGGACGCGTACGCGGATGCCGTGCACAGCGCGAAGAAGAAGCTGGAACACGAGCTGGAGATCGTCGGAGCCACCCTCGTCGCCGGTACCGCCCTGGCCATCTTCACCGCGGGCATCTCGGAGGGCGCGGCAGCAGCGGCCGCGGTCACTGTCGCGGACATGGCCGCCGGCCTGGGCATCGCAGTGACCGAGGAGATCGCCACCATCGCGGGCACCACCCTGGCCACGGCGGCCTTCGCCGGCGTCGAATCCATCACGGTGGATCTCGCCGTCACACAGCCCGTCTCTATCGCTTTGGGCGAGCAGAAGGGCGGACTCAGCCTCGATGAGGCACGGCAGGCCGGCGCGTACGGAGCCCTCACCGGTGGTCTCCTCGGAGGGGCCGGCGCCACTTACCGAGCCGTTCGCGCGGGAGGCTTGACCAGCTTTTTCGACAGCATCGACATCGATCTCCCCGGACCTCGCATGGCCCTGGCCGGGGTACCGGGTGATCTCGCGGCCGGCGACGCCTATGCGATGAGGGTCAGCGGCGCCGGCGGCGCCGCTACCGGACCGGGTAAGGGGCCGTGGCCTGTGGTCAGCGGTGTCAAGGGGCCCGCGGCTGGGAAGAGTCTCCTGCCTCCGAACGCTCGGCATACTGTCTCAGGGGCGGGGAGCGGCGAGATCAAGGAAGTGAACAGTGTCATCCTGCGAGGCTATGAGCGGCACGTCAATCAAGACGTCGCTGACATCGCTGCCGGCAATGCCACCTGGAGGGCGCAGATCAGCCGCTATGAGATCAACGGGCGCACGTACGAGGTCGAACCCTCCGGCAGGGTGTTCCCCGACAGCGGGGAGGGCATCGTCAAGCTCGACCGGAACGAGTACGCCGCGCTCCAGCAGATCGTCAAGGCCAAGGGTGACATCAGTGCGGCCCCGCAGCTGACCCGTGCCCCGCGCTTCGTGAACAACCCACAGGCCGTGCAGAAGGCCTTGGACATCTACAACGGGACCTATCCGTCATGACGTACAACTTCCTCACCGTAGAGCCTTTGAGCGTCGACGTTGTCGCTGCGGTACTTGCGCAGTGCCTGAGCGTCCGTGTGCAGGAGGTCGACGTCGCTGACGAGGACACTGACCAGGAGCTGCGCAACTGGGATGCCTTGGTGTTCTGCGACAAGGTCACGGTGCTGGGTGACGTGTCCGCGTCCCTGGACATCTATGTCCAGGAGTCCGTGCAACCGCAACCCAGCGAGCGCGACCTGGCGTCCGCCTTCGCCCGGGCGGCAGACACCGTGGTTCTCTTCCCCGCCGAAGAAGCGCCGCCGAGCGCGTACTGGCTGGCCAGGGAAGACGGTCTGGTCACGCGAGCACGCCTGTACGGTTCCGACGACGAACCTCGTTACACGATCGACCGGGTGGAGGATCCCGTCGGCCGACTGCCGCATGTCACGGTGGCCCGGATTCCGGAAGTGGTCCGCGAACTGAAGATCGCAACGCCACTCGCCGACGCCTTCGCCGCGAACTTGCGACGCATGCACCCGGACGAGGCCGGCACCTTGGGATCGCCGGCCTGGACGGCGAGCGATCGCCTTGGTGCGTGGGAAAAACTCGTCCGCCAGATGGAAGCCGCGTGGGCGCCTTCCGGTTGGTATCCACCGGACCTCTACGGTGAACGCCTCGAAGTGCGCGACGAACTGGAGCAGGTGCGCACTCGACTCCCGCAGGACCTTACTGTCTTGCTCCGGGACTCTCTTGCGTCTCTGGACGCCCTCTTCGCCGAGCTGACAGTCGATGACACCGGCGGTCTGCTCCGCAAGGAGCTTCTTCCGGCGGAGGGCGCCGCTTCGTCCCACGGATGGTGGTGGGACCGCCGCCCTGAACCTCTGCCCTGGTGATACGACGGACCGGTGGCGCCGACTGCGGTCCAGCCTGGCCGGACCCGGCCTTGAGACGTTCCGGGAGTGCCTTTGGCTCCGGGATGCGCCAGGCGGCGACGGTTCGGGGCGATCAGGCGGCTGCCATCCGGGCGGTACCAGGCGCGCTACCCCGGCCCGGACGGCGTGATACGTCCGGCTCCCGTCACCTTCGAGACGACGGCGGACGCTGACGACTGGCTCGCGGAGAAGCAGACCGAGATCCGTCGGGGCGAGTGGCGGGACCCGAACGCCGGTGCTGTGAGCTTCCGGCCCACGGCCGACAAGTGGGTGGAGGAACGGGAGCTGGCGCCGCTCACCAGGGACCTGTACCGCTACCTTCTCGACAAACACCTAGCCGCCTTCGCCGACGTGGACTTGGACGAGATCACGGCACCGCTCGTGCGCGAGTGGCGGGCCGAGCGGTTACGGCTGACTGGGGCCAAGACCATGACGGCCAAGGCGTACCGCCTCCTGAAAGCCATCAGGGAGAGAGCCGTTGACGACGAGCTGATCACGCGCAATCCGTGCCGGATCAAAGGCGCCGGCAAGGAGAAGGCGGCCGAGAGGCACATCGCCACTGTTACCCAGGTCGATGCGCTCGCCGAAGCTGTCGGGATGCGGTGGCGGCTGATGGTCTACCTCGGTGCCTATGGCCCGATGCGCCCGGAAGAGCTGGTCGGCCTTCGTCGCCGGGACGTCGACCTCGACACCCTTCGCGTTCGCGTTCGCCTCGCTGAGCCCGAGCGGATGAACGGACGACGCGTGCAGGACGACACCAGGTCGGAGGCCGGCACCCGGACTGTGATTCTTCCCGCGTGCCTCCGCCGGGAGCTGCGCTGGCACCTGGAGTCGTACGCCGAGCCGGGGCCGGCGGGCTGATCTTCGTGGGGGAGAAGGGCGCCCCCTTCCGCCGCAGCACCTTCGGGCGGAAGTGGCGTAAGGCACGGGAGACCGTCGGCATGCCGGAGGGCTTCCGGTTCTACGATCTACGCCACACCGGGCACACGCTCTCCACTCGGTCCGGCGCCACCCTCAAGGACACGATGGTCCGCGCCGGGCAGTCCTCCGAGAAGGCTGCGCTGATCTACCAGCACTCCGACGACGAGCGACAGGAAGAGGTCGCCGCCGGCCTCGACGCCACCGTTCGGAAGGCTCGGGCTGAGGCAGCGCAGAAGGCAGCCGACAAGCCTTCTGGCACGAATCTGGCACGCGGCGCCTGATCACCGCGCACAACAACAAGGCCCAGGTCTCCGACTTGGGCCTTCTTCATGGAGCGGGTGACGAGAATCGAACTCGCGCTCTCAGCTTGGGAAGCGACGGCGCTTGTTGAGCCGGATAGCTGCTGACCTGGGCATACGTGCTCTGGTGTGGATCCCGGGAGGGCAGGATCGCGCCGTGATTGACCGTGGTTTACCGGTCTTATGGGCACGCAATGGGCACGCCGTCGGGTTGGAGATGTAGAGGGTCTCTCTTGGGATCTGATGAGCGGCCGAGCCCTGGAAGCGAGCGCTCGCCGGGAGGCCGCCGTTGCGGGAGCACATGGAGAAGGGATCAGCGGCGGCCGAACAACTCGGGGCGGAGGTGGTTTGGAGCGACTCCCGCGATGCGGGCTTGTTCAGGGTGGACACCGCCGAGGCGATAGAGCGGGCCGACTTCGGGGAGAGGGTCCGCGAGGAGATGTCTGTCATCAGGGTGCGCGAAGGCCATGAAGTACGCCTGGGTCAGCATGCGCTTGTTGACCTCATCCGCTGCTTCGTGGCTCTCTTCCGGGGTGATCCGGAGGTGGGAGGGCCTGGCGGCGGCAGGGTGACTGAAGACCAGTAGGGTCCGCCGGCCCACAGGCATGACGATCTCATCGACTCTGG
Source organism: Streptomyces sp. NPDC004658 (assembly GCF_040609555.1). Classification (NCBI taxonomy): domain Bacteria; kingdom Bacillati; phylum Actinomycetota; class Actinomycetes; order Kitasatosporales; family Streptomycetaceae; genus Streptomyces; species Streptomyces sp. NPDC004658. The sequence continues at coordinate 64,930 of NZ_JBEXKG010000025.1, read as the reverse complement.
CCAGCCCTCGGTTCCGGGTGCTCTGGACCTGGATGAGAGTCCTGGTCTGTCGGATTTCTCGCTGTCCCCGGCGCCGACGACTCCGGGTCCGTCGGCGCGCCTGCGGGATCACGGGGTCAGGTTTGTCCTCTTCATCGTCGAACGTGACGATCGGCTCGTCACAGGTGAGTAGCGCGCCATCGGTTAGTTCGATCACGGTCAGCGGTCTGTTGAGCAGGTGCTCGGAAAGAGGCTCGGCCAGCTTGCCCATGAGGCTCACATGCTCGTTGGGATGGCTGGTGACTTCGAGCGTCCTGAAGTCGCGGAGTATGTCCCGGTAGGCGCCGACCTCTCGGCGCCCGGCACCGACGGGGGCATTCAACTGCATAATGCGGACGTAGAAGTCCGACATGAGCTCGATCTCGCGGCGCTTGCGGAGCCCGCGGACGTATTGGAAGGCCACGAAGACGCAGAGGTCCGTCTTGTCCTTGGGCGAGATCGGTCGTCCCCACGTCACGGCCGAGGTCACGCGGCGCAGCGCGCTCGCCGCGCTGCCCTCGACCTTCTGCAGCACCTGTTCCATGCGCCCGTCCGGCTCACCGTGGATGTTCTGGAATGTGTAGAAGTCCCTGATGGCCAGGTCGCTCTCCATGCGAAGCCCGGGCACGGAGGAGCGGCGGTCGCGGACCCACAGTTGATTCTGGGAGTTGGCGAACCTGCGAAGGTAGAAGGCGGGCACCGTGTGGTGCCGTGCCCCTACCTGCTGGCTCGGATCAGCGTTCTCCAGATCCCACTCGTCCATCCCACGAGCCTCGCACGAGGTACTGACATCGGGTACTGCGTTGTTTCACCCCTCCCTCGTACCGTCAGGAAGGTGGCCGTGCCGCCGGTAAGCCACTTCGTCGGGATGGAGACGAATGCGGCTGTGCCGCCAAGCAGTGTCGAAGGAGACGGTCCGCCGACTGGCCCGGACCAGACGCCAGGCGTGCCAACTGGTCCTCGGCGAGAGGACCCAGCGCCAGATGGCCGTGCTCATTGGCAGCTGCCACGGTCGTCAGCTGTTACCGACCCCGGTCCGCTCATGAGCCGTTCTCCGGAGCAGATGGGCCTGGATGCCCATTGACCAGGGCTTCTGCTTTCGCCGCGTGATCGGGGCGCTGCGCGTGACGCATGCCGGCAGCGAGGACCTCGTAGACCATGCGCCTTTGCGGTGGGTCCTGGAAGCTGTCGAGGAACTCCCGGATCACTTCGAGGGCCGCGTACTCGACAGTGCGCTCGGCTTCGGGGCGGTACTGGGAGAAGGCTTCAGTGATCTTGCGGAGGGTTTCCGGGCTCGGGAGGTTCTTCCAGTCGTCGGGTTGCTGCTCAATCCACCGTACGAGCAGCGCGGCAGGGTGGGTGAGTTCCTCCGCCATGGCTTCGGTGGTCTGTCGACGGAGAAGGTCGCTCGCCGCTTGGCGGCGCTGTGCGGCGAGCAACGATCTGACGGCCGCCTGATCGTCAGGAAGCAGATCCAGGGTGAGCACGGCCTCGTATTCGACGGGTGGCTCGGTGGCCAGCGACCGTCTGCTTGCGAGGTGGCGTCCGCACGTGTCTCGTGCGGTGGCGAGGTCAGCGGGATCGCACTTGCGTGAAACATCGTATGCCGCCTTGCGCAGGGTGGCCCTGATGGCTGCGGCGAGGTCGTCCGTCCTCTCTGGGTACGGGGGGTCGGTGATGACGGTGGCGGTGATCCGGGCGGTGAAGCCGATGCCCGGAACCTTGCTGGGCAGGCGGACCTCGAAGCGGGATAAGCGGCGCCGCAGCATTCGCCGCATGCGGCGCCGCGACCATCGGGAAAGAGTCACGGCTCAGGGCTCCGCGGTTTCAGAGCCGATGGGCGGCGTTTCGGTGAGGATCGGCAGGTGGAGGTCTTTACGGAGGGCGATGACGGGCTCGTCGTACTGGACGCCGGGCTCTCCGAAGACGAGGGCCGCCACCGGGCTGGTGTAGAGGTGCTCGGTGATGACCTGGCGGAGGACGTCGGTGACCAGATCGCGGGGGACCAAGCCCTCGGCTCGGACGTGTGCCCAGGCGACCATCAGGTCACGGCACTGGTTGGCGACACGGATGTCGGCCAGCGCGGCGTGCCAGCCCCGCAGAATGGCGGCCCTGACCTCCGGTGTGCGGTTCGCGGCTTCCATCAGCACCTGGAGGACGTAGGCGTCGTCCTGGGGGTCGAGCAGGGAGAGGAAGGCACGGTGTCCGGCCAGGTGACCATGCTGTGTGGCCCACTTGATGACCGTTTCCCACACCCGGGGCAGCTGGCCTGGCTGGACGGCCATGGCACGCACGGCCGTCTCCGCGGCTCGTACGGCGGTGTCCGGTTCCGGGCGGTCGAGGATGTGCCGCAGGCGCACGAGGGTCTGACGTGGATAGTGGGTGGCGAACTCGCCCTGGCAGACGAGGGCGACGACCTTGGCTACGGGCTCCTGGTCCGACTGGGCCCAGTCCAGCAGCCTTGTACGCACCTTCGCACCGAGAGCGTCGGCCAGCGCGGCCCTGGTGAAGACTCCGGCGATCAGCTCTTCATGTTGGGCGGTTGTGTTGCCGTTGCCGATCCAGGTGTGGATCTGGTCGATGATCCTGACGTCGTTCTCGGTGATGGCCAGCTCAACGAGCAGATCACTGATGACCGCCAGGCGGGACGCGCCGACTTCACCAGGTGCGGTGATGGTGTCGAGCCACTTGAGCAGGTGCCTGTGGATGTCGGGGCGCTGTTGCCAGAGGTGGTTCAGAACAGCCTGGGCGTAGCCGGGTTTGTGGTCGAAAGTGGCGTGGCGACCAGTCACTTCTGCGCCGACTGCGCGAAGCCGAGCGGAGAGGTCGGGGCCCGTGAGAATGGCCTCCACGTCGTTCTGCGGTTCCTTGCCCAGCAGGCGCCGAGAGGCATCTTGGATGGCGATGGCTTCGCTGCCGCTCAGGAAGAGGGTCGCGACCAGCAAGGCGCGGTCGGCGGCACCCGTCTCCTTGAAGACCGAGTTCACCTCTGTGCGCCACTGCTGGAAGGCAGACAGCGCTGTGTTCAGTCCCTCAGTGGAGTCCTCGGCCTGGGCGAGGTCGCTGGCCAGCCTGGCGGCGGCAGCGGGTGCTGAGGATTCCGACAACAGGTGTGCGGCCTGGCCCACCATGCCCGTGCCGTCGGGCTTGAGGGTGGTGTTGAGCCAGCGGACACGCTCGGGCTTGCCGTAAAGGAACTCAAGGTGCTTCTGCGCTACCCGATGCGGGGCCGGTCTGCTCTTCGCTCGGACGACGACCCGGCCCAGCGTTCCGGACGCTCCCTCGGGCCAGGAGTGCTCGTCTACGATGACGACGAGGTAGGAGCCGATCCGCCGAAGCCTCTCGCCGTGCGTCACCAGTGCCTGAGCGACCTCGGCGGGCTGCTCCCAGCCATTGATCTCCGCTCCGACATCCAGCAGATAGGCCGTGCCCGGTTGATCCGGCAGAGAGCCGATGTCCGGTTTCTCCTGCCTGTCCCAGTCGGGGCTGATGGCTTTCAGCGGGAGTCGCTCACCGTTGGCGTCTCGTTCGGCCCGGGACACCTGCCATAGGGCCCTGATGCCGGCGGTGCGCTTGCCGTAGCCGACGGCTCCGGAGATCACTGCCAGCGCTGGTCCGTCCGACGTCAGCAGAGATACCGCGTCGCTTGCCGTCATGACGGTACCGCCGCTGTGACCCGTGTCCACCCACGCTCTGCTTACGACGTCCAGCTCGACCTGGGGGATGTCGGCAACGGTGAGGCGCTGCTTCTCCACCATGGTGACATCGCCGCCGGCGATGATGATCTGCGATCTCTCCACGCTGTGGACGTCGACGCTCATCCTCGCCCGTTCCGGAGAGGCCGATGGCGGTGGTGGGGCGGTCGGGGGTGCCGGAGGCACGGGTGCTCCCGCGTCGGAGCCGGGCTCGGTCAGGTCGCTCACTTCTTGCCCTCCGGCATGCCGTAGGAGAAGTCGCCGGCGGTGGCTGAGCCTCCCGCGATGACCACCTGGCTGCCGGTGTTGCCACGCACGCTCACGTGCCCCCAGACTTCCTCGGCCTCGTCAGACTGGTCCACCAGGCTTTTGAGCTCAGCTGCCGCGTCGGGGTTCTTCTGCAGGAACGCGGCCAGCTGGATCATCAACTCCTGCTCCAAGGTCTGCGCGATGCCGGCACGCTCGCCGTCGGGGCTTCCGGCCAGCCGATTACGTGCGGCGTCCAGCAGACGCAGCTCCTGCTCGGCCGTTTCCTCGCCACCCCTGCGGAAGAGCCGGGCCATCGCTGCACGGACCGTCTCCCAGCTGCTCTTGGCCATCTCGGCCACCAACACCGCGGCCCCACCGGTGGCCACCTGCATGACGTTCAGTGCATCACCCATGATCAATCCCCCCTGATGCTGTGGATTGGCGACATATGCCAGCACAGCGTGCGGAGATCGTTAGACCACCTCAATCGAAATGCATTGCCTCGTCTGGAAACGATTGATGGGAAAATGGTCTGAATCGAGTCATGCAGGACGACGGACCCATCTCCTCCGGATCTGCCTGCGGGAGTAGATGTCCTGGTTGTGACGGTGGCTACTCCATTCGAGCGAGGGGCTTACCAGCCAGGGCAGGAGGGCTCTGGGGCACCGGAATTTGGCGGGTTTGCTTCTCTTCGGTGCCGCGCGGGCCAGGCAGGGGGAAGGCGAACTTCAGACCACTGACCTGGTCCCGGAATCGGCCGTCAGGCGGCGTGCCTGCCAGGACGTTCGAGGTGCGAGCGCCCAGCGCGCGAGCGAGAACCGTATGCGGCCAAGACCGGCCCTCATGTCTGTTGGGTTCGTGCCCTTCTTTGTCCTCCGGCGAGTCTCGCGATGCGGTTGGCCTTGTCGGGCCTGATCAGCCTGCGATCAACGAAGGGAGTGGCAGAGGCACCCTCTGCCGACGAAGGCGGTGGAAGTGCCAGGAAGAGTTGCAGGCGTCCGAGTGATCGTTGTGCTCGGATGGGGCGTGCTCGCGTATCGTCCGTGGGGTGATTGATGCCACCGTGGCGGCCCGAAGCGATATCGCCGAGAGCGTGCTCGGAGAGTTGATCGATGCCTTCGGTCTCGGAGAGGTGCGGGAGCGGCGCTATCTCGCTGACGGGCTGATGAACGCGAACTGGAGGCTGGACACCCCGGTCGGGCAGTTCGCTTTGAAGCGGGTCACGGATGTCTCGCTGGAGCGGTTGCAGCGCAATCTTGGCGTGCTGGCGGCCCTCGGTGCCGACGGCGTCCCGGTGAGTGCCCCTGTCCCCACGATCTCGGGGTCGCCGGTGGCCCAGGCCGACGGTGGCGCCTGGTGCCTGTTCCCGTGGGTGGTCGGCTCCCATGTGCGGGGTGTCGATCTCACCTTTTCCCAGGTGAGCGCACTGGGCGCGCACCTGGGATGTCTGCATGTGAGCCTGGGCAGGGCCTGTGGTCGGGGGCTGCTGTCCGGTGTGCCAGAGACGATCACCGCGGACGTCACCTCGCCGGAGCGAGCGGTGGAGAAGGCCGAGCGGCTGGCCGCCGCCGTACGCGACAAGGGCACAGGCAGCGACTTCGACCGAGCAGCCGCTGTCGCCTTGGAGCACCGGCGGGCCCTCGTCTCCAAGTACGCCGATCATCGTCCGCGATCTGCGACGCCTGAAGGTGATCACGGGTGGACGCATGGTGACGTGCAGTACCGGAATCTGCTCTGGGAAGGCGGGGAACTTGCCGCCATCCTGGACTGGGACCGGATCGCGGTGCGCCCGTACGCGGAAGAGGTCGTACGGACGGCGCAGGTGCAGTTCGGCGTGGGCGGGGTATTCGACCTCGCGCGGGTCTCCGCGTTCGTCGAGGGGTATCGGTCGGTGGTGCCGCTGGAGCCGTCTGCTCTGGTGGATGGTGCTCGTCGGCTGTGGTGGAAGCGGATGACCGACTTCTGGCAGCTGGAGTTCCACTACGACCGCGGTGACTTCTCCTTCGATGAGCTGTTCACCGCGGACGAGGCGTTGCTGCAGTGGTGGACGGACCGGCTGGATCAGGTCGAGGGCGCGTTCGCCGCAGGGTAGATCCCGAGGCGTTCGAGGTCCAGCAGACGGGGGCGGGTGAAGGCGGTCGCTCGTTGCCGAGCTGCCTCTCCCAGGGCGTGGTGGTCGGCGGCGCGGAGGGCCTCCACCCACTCCTCCGCGCCGGCCTCGGCGGAGATCACGATCCCCGTGTTGCCCAGGGCTTCGGGGATGCCGCCCCGGTCGGTGCCGATGCTCGGGGTCCCGTGCAGGGCAGCCTCGATGATCACGCGGGGGAAGGCGTCCTCCACCGCGGACGGCACGAGCAGGAGGCGGTGGCTGCGGTAGAGGGGACTCATGTCGTAGACCCTGGGCACGTAGGTCACGTTGGGGTAGTCGGCGAACTCCTCGGCGGTGTTCCACCAGCCTTCCACCAGGGTGAAGCGCTGCTCGGGCATGCCTCGGATGAGCTGGTGCAGGAGGTCGGCGCCTTTCGCCGGGATCGGGTTGACCATGAGCACGGCCCTGGTTCGCTCGCGGCGGCGCTGCCCCGGCTCCGGCAGTGTGAAGGGCGGGTACAGGACGGACAGCTGGGTGCCGTCGGTCCGGGGCGCACGTCGGAGAACGAACTGGGAGACGGCCAGTCCATGGTGTGGGCGCCCGGCGAGCACGTCGAGTCCCGTCTTGGAGACTGAGTGCAGGATGCCTGCGACGAGGGCGGTGGGCCGGGTTTGGGCGGCGATGTCGGCCGCACCTTCCTGTGAGGTGAACACCACGTCCGGCCGCACCCGGGCCAGAATGCGCCGCAGAGCTGACATGATCTTCTGCTGCGGCACTGCGATGCAGTCCACTCCTTTCCACCTGTAGCGCAGCTCCTCCTGGGACTCCTCATACGCGGTGTCGTGCTGGTCGAGGAAGGTCCGCACTTGGGCGATCTGTGGGGTCTGGTCCCAGGGTGCTTGGTGGGAGCCGAGGTAGACCGTGCGCCATCCGGCTGCCGCGAGTTCCTCGGCGAGGAGTTGCTGGGTGACCTCGGCTCCGCCGATGAGGAACGGAGGCGGGGTACGCCGCCAGGCGAAGAGGGCTGTGGGCATCGGCCGGTCACCGGGTCCAGTACGTGACGAGGGCCTCCACCGCTTGCGCGACCGCCTCCGGGCTGGCGTCGGCGGGGATGACGGTCACTTCCCGCGACACCGGTGGCTGCGCTGCGGAGACGAAGTAGTCCCGCGTGTGGGTGAGGAACGCTCGCTCGTGGAGGAAGTACTCGGACTCCGCCGCCGCGTGCCCGGCCTCCTTGCGGCGCAGGCTCAGCTCTTCGGCCGGCACGTCGAGGTAGAGGGTGTGGTGGGGGCGCAGGAACGGCAGCTCCTGGAGGCGGTCGCGCAGGCGGTGGTGGATGTCGTAGCCGAACAGGGCGTCGAGCGCGTGGGCGTGGGCCAGGAGGGTGTCCACCGAGCGGTCGAGGAGGACGACGGGCTTGGAGCTGGCGAGTGCCTGGCGCACGCGAGCGCCTTCGATGCCCATGAAGGTCTCGAACGCGGCGAGTTGTTCGGCTGCGGACGTGGAGTGGGCGGGCGGGATGTCGGTGCGACGGGCGATGTGCTGGACGTAGCAGTCCGAGACGAAGGCCCGCTCCTGGATGCCGCGCGTGCACAGGTGGCGAATGGCGGTGGACTTCCCGGCGTACGACGGCCCTTCGAGCGCGATGATCTTCACTGCGACTCCGTCCGGTAGAAGCGTTCGGCGAAGGCTCCCGTGCCGCTCAGGAGGTCGGCCGCCGTGGTCCAGGCGTGCCGGATCGGCCGGTACATCTTCCGCGCGGGGTGCATCTGCGAGCCGTGCATGTGCAGCACCGTGACCTTGTCGAGCACGACGTCGGTGATGTCGACGAGCTCGGGGAGCAGGGAGGAACCGGTGCGTGCTCGGAAGAGGTGCTGGTCGCAGCCGGCCAGGGCGTAGGTGGGCCAGAAGGCGAGGTCTTCCCAGAACCAGCGGCATCCGAGTCGTACGGCTGCCGCGTGTACGAGGAGGTGGTCGGGGTGGCGGGTGACGGCGGCCGGGGCGAGGAGTTCGGCGTCGGGGTGGGCTTCGGCGATCTCGCGGAGCTCGTCCGTGATCCGGTCCAGACGGTCCTGGTCGAACGGGCGGTACGGGGGTTCGGCGTCCCTGTGGCCGAGGAGGATCCGGTCGGCCGCCAAGGGCGCCAGGGCGGCGGCGCCTTCCCGGTTGCGCAGGTCGGATACGACGGACTCGGTGCCGTAGGCGTCTTCCAGGGTCGGGTGGACGCTGGTGGAGCGGGTGAACACCGTGGTCACGGTGAGCGGTCGGGGATGGGCGAGGAAGGTGCCGGAGGCGGACAGGGCGAAGTCGTCGTGGTGCGGCTCGATGACGAGCACGGGGCGGCCGGCCGGGCGGCGCATCTCGATGAGGTAGCGCTGCCCGCTGTGCGGGGCCTTGAGCTCGATGATCCGGTGGTCGTGTGCGCGGTGGCGTTCGGCCAGCTGCTCGGTCCACTGCCGGTGGGCGTGCATGAGGTCGTCGGGGAAGGTGTAGATCCCTTCCGCATCCGGTACGGGCAGCGTCACGGTCATGGTGGGCTCCGAGGTCATCGGACGGTGGTCTCGTACCAGTGGCGCCACATGCGTGGGGAGCTGAGCCGCAGCCGGGCGGTGACGGGGTTCTGCCACCACAGCATCCGGAGGCTGGACCACTGGTCGTAACGGCGGGTGGAGGGGCGTACGCGCAGCTCGTCGAGGATCACGACCAGTGCGTTCGTGCTGCGGCCGTGTGCCGTTAGGCGGCGGAAGAACTCGACGTCCTCGCTCATGAACAGGTCGTCGCGGTATCCGCCGATCTCCTGGAAAGCAGCGGCCGTGGCGAACTGGGCGACGCCTTGCGCGCCGCCGTGCGTTTCCCGGTAGTGGTCCCAGTAGGCACAGAGCAGCCGCGCGCCGAGCCGCTCGGGGGTGTACAGGGGCGGGATGGCCCCGCCGACGGCGCCGCTGTCCATGGCGGTGGCCGCGGCGGTGATCGCCTCCATGGGCAGAGCGACGTCGGCGTCCGTGAAGAACAGCCTGCGGCCCTCGGCGGCAGCCGCGCCGGCGTTGCGGACCCGGCCGATATTGCGGACGGTCTCGCTGATCACTCGGACGCCGAACGAGGCGGCCATGTCGGCAGTGGCGTCGGTGGAAGCGTTGTCCACCACGACCACCTCCCCTCGTTCGCCGCTCGTCTCCTCCCAGCGTTCGAGGGACGAGAGGACGGTGGGCAGGTAACGAGGCAGGTAGGCGGCTTCGTTGTGGGCTGGAATGACCACCGTCAGTCCAGGGCTGGTCATCGCTGTGTGCCTTCCCTTCGGGCCGTGCGGAAGAGGTGCGGTGTCTGACGGGCCAGGTCGGCCAGGCGGTCCGACCACAAGTGGCGGCTGGTGCCGGGCGTGGCGTGAACCCAGCAGCGCGCCGTGTGGACGACCACCCACGCCGAGAGCCGGGTGTCGTCCAGGGGCGCCGCGTAGGCGTCGAGCAGGGTGCGGCGGTCCCATGGAGTGTGGGCCGCGGTCATGACGAGGGCGTGAGCGACGTCTGCCTCTCGTAGGCCGGGCGCGGCATCGGTGAAGTCGACCAGATAGCGCGTGCCGTGCGGGCCGGAGAGGACGACGTTGTCGAAGTGGATGTCGCCGTGGCACCACACGCTGGGTGCTCGTTCCGCTGTGTCGGCGATGACGGCGAGAGCAGGGCCGATCTGATTCAGCAATTCTGGAGGGCAGCGGCGGGTCAGAGGGGAGAACGAGTCGAAGAACGGGCGGCGGGGCACTACCTGCTCGACAGGTGCTCGGTGCAGGCGCGCGAGGAGGCTGCCGAGGTCTTTGAGGGCTTGGGCATGCGGAATGCGGCCGGAGCGCACGGAGACCCCAAGTGTGTGCCCGCCGAGGTCGCAAGTGATGAGCGCGGTGGCTCCCTCGCTGGAGATGGTGCCGCTACCGAGCACCTGCGGGACAGGCACAGTGACGCCGGCCGCGCGGATGGCGACGGCCTCGGTCAGCGCGTTGCGGCGGGCGGTGTGGTCGTGCAGCTTCACGATCACTCTGCGGCCGTCGCGGAGGCCGGCCCGGAACACGGCCGTCCGGGAGCCCGCCGACAGGCGCTCCGCGGTCCGGGCAGGTGTTCCGAGCAGGGTGCTGCATGCGCGGGAGACCATCGCGGGCGGCGTAGTCATCGAAGCCCCACCGGCTCGGGATGGGCGGCGCCCAGCGCACGGACGTGCCGCAGGGTCCGCTTCAGAAGAGTGCGGTACTCCTGCACGTCCTCCGTACTAGGACACGCCGCCTGCCAGGGCTTCTCTGGGCCTACGAAGTGGAGCAGGCGCGCGGCCGGGTCCGACCGCAGGGGTCGGGTGACGACGCGGTGCACCCAGTTGCCGCGTTCGAGGTACCGGCCTACTTCGAACCGGTTGTAAGCAGCGTCGACCGCTCGCACGCGGCCGGCGTGGAGGAGCCACAGGTTCAGGGCGTCCTGGTCGTTGTGGAGGATGTGTCGGTGGTGTCTGACCAGGGCCTGCTCGACGCCCTGACGGATCCGCGGCAGATCGGCGGTGTGAGCCCACAGGAGACCGGCGTTGTAGTAGGGACGGTCCCTCAGAAGCGGCCAACGTTCCGCGGCACCCGGCAGGGCGGGACAGCGGCCGACTGCCGGGTTGAACTCGTCGCGTACGGCGCCGACCTCGCCAGGGCGGAGAGCGTCGAGCGGGGTGGTCAGGTCGCCGCGGACCAGAACATCGGCGTCTACATAGATCAGGTACGGGCGGCGGACGAACTCGGGTGTGAACTCGAATCGCAGGTAGGTGGTGACGGTGATGTACGAGGCGTCCGCCATCTGAGCGGAGCGCAGTGGGGAGCGACGGGCCAGGGCGAACGAGCCGAAGCCGACCCGCTTGGCGAGGTCGGCCAGGAGCAGCATCTCGGACGCTCCCAGGTCGAAGCTGAGGAGGCGCAGCGCCGCGGACTCGCGGGCGCTGGGGCTGAGACTGTCCGCCAGGGAGGCGATCGTGGCGAGGCCGGGGGTGAGGTAGTGCCGGTCGATGCAGATGCCGAATGCGTACACGGCGAGTCCGCCTTCCGGGCGTGGTGGAGGGAAAAGATCTGGCGATGAGCTGTGAGTCGTCGATGTCCGCGCACCGTGCGGCTGAGGAGCGCCGACAGCGGCGAGCAGGACTAGAACGCGCCGTCGGCCTCGTCCGGGCTGGCGTCCGGCTGGCTGACTGTCGGCCCCTGGCCGGCGGCGAGGTCCTGATGGTCGTTCGTAATCAGCGTGCCGAGCGTGACTGCGGCAGCGAGATGGCCGGTGAACCACACGCCGATGCAGAACCGCTCGACGGAATCGACGGCCCCGCCAGGGGCCTTGTGGCGGCTGCGCATCAGGTGGTCTTCTCTCGGCTCAGGCGTTCTGTGCGCGTCTCGATGACGTGGAGGGTGTCCGGCTCGTCCGTCTCCCACTGAATCGTGGGGCTGCCCGACTCGGGCCGCAGGACCCAGTCGGTGTCCTGCCTGATGTCGGTGACGATGGCGTGACGTCCGTCAGCGTCCTCGACCAGGTCACCGACCTCCGCCCGTGCCCGGGTCACGAGGCGGCTCCCGGCACGAGGTCTCCCCACAGCCACCAGCCTGAGGAGGCTTCGAGCAGGATGCGGCGGCGTTCGTGCTGCGCCGGGGTCTGGCGGGCCGGCGGCGACGTCGCCTCGGCGAGGAAGCCGCCCCGGTCACGGATGAGGACGCCGAGCGCAGCGAACTGACCGGCTTCTTCAGCGAGGTGGGTGATTCCGGCGACGACGATGCCGCGGATCAGACCGGAGGACAGTGCGCTCGTGACAGCCGCCCAAGCCGGGCGGGCGTCCAAGGGCACGCTCGGGTCGTCATCGGACCAGGTGCCGGCCACATGCCAGTGCCGGGCGTCGGCGTATTGGCGTGCGCGGCGCTCGGCCTCGCGGACAGCGGCCGACTCGGCCGCACAGGAGTAGACGGCAACCGGTACGTGTCCGATGCCGCCGGATGGGGATTTCGGCATGCGCTCAGCGTGCTGCCGATCCTGTGCGCGGGACAGGCACGGCTCGTGGCGGCGCCAGGAACTCGTGTGGCGATGGGCTGCCACGTCCCGTGCTGTTGCGCTGTCGTCCTGCGGCAGGACTGCCATGGAGCGTGGCAGTGGGGCTGATGGCAGCTTCCGGGCTGCTACGGGGCGTGGCGGTGGGCGGTCAGCGCACGGCGAGGGGCACACCGGCTGCGTGGGCGAGCCCACGGAGCCGCGCAACGGACACGCCCGCGAGGCGAGAAATGATCACTCCAGGGAGCATTTGGTGCCGCACCCACCCCGGCGCCATGCCGCAGACCTTTTCCAGGGTGTCGGCAGCCTGGTCCCATCGGCGGCAGTCCACGTGCGTCAACGCTACGTCGAGGCCGTACCGGGCCCGAGTGGCGAGGGGCACCGTCTCGTCCAGCCGGATGGTGTCCATGAGCCGGAGCGCACCGCCGGTGTCGCCGAGGGCGACGGCGATGCTCATCGCCTGCGTGGCGGCGTAGAGCGGCCCGAAGGGCTGGGCATGCCGACCACGAGCATGCTCCGCCCCGAGGCGGGCGCCGACTGCGTGCGCCTGAGAGAGGTACTCCCGCGCGGTGTCCGGCGCGGCGCCACCCCGGGATGCCGCCACAGCAGCGTTCGTGACGAGCTGCCCGTACACCGACAGCCGGTCCGGATCATGCTCGGACATCTTCGGCTCGATCCGGTCGGCCTGCGCGGCGGCGAGCGCGAAGCCCTGCGCGGTCCGCCCGTCGCGGAGATTCACCCACGCTGTGGTGGCGGCCAGGTGGGCATCCCTCAGATCGTCGCCGGCCTGGACGGCGATCTGCCGGCCGTAGGTGAGTGCCGCGTAGGCCAGGTCCCGTGAACCCCACACGTTCGCAGCCATCCCGGCAGTCTGGAAGACATCGGCCAGGACGCCGGCCGCTGCCTCCCACTCGCGAGCGTCCGCAGCGTCGTACCGGGCGCGGGCTTCGGGCAGCAAGGCACCGAGCAGCGCACCGAGTTCGGTGTAACGGCCCGCCCAGTAGGCCGCATCAGCACGCCGAACGACAGCACGCAGCTCCTCCACGGTGCCCGGCTCACTGTCGGTGGGAATGCCGATCGCGGCGTCGTGCGTGGCAGCAGACAGCGCGCGCAGCGCTGCGCGCTCGTCACGGTCCATGGCGCGACGGGGCGCCTGCTGGCCGAGAAGGACGGCGATGTCCGTCCCGAGGGCGGAGGCGATGGACAGAAGCGAAGGAAGGGAAGCGGTGCCGCCCCGTTCCAGCTTGCGCACGACACCAACGGAAACGTTGGCGGCTTCTGCCAACTGCTCCTGCGTCATGGGGCCACGCAGCCTCTTGATGCGTTCAGCGGTGCTGTACTCGGACCACTGCATGGCAGCAACTCCTCCCCGTCCGGCCAGGCACGGACCGTACCCACTGCTTTACGACGGGCAACACCCATGGGTACTACAGGAGCCGTTAGTTGGCTGGAAGTCGCCGCTAGACAGAAAGCACGGCGCTCACTCCGAGCAATGCCTCAAGCTCGGCCACCGTTGCGACTTCATCCGTCGCAAGGACGGTAGTGATGCCCAGGGCCTCGGCAGGTGGCAGATTCCGAGGGTGGTCATCGACGAACACGCATGCCTGCGCAGGAAGCCCGAGACGTTCCAACGTCAGCTTGTAGATGGCAGGGTCGGGCTTCGCCATGCGGACCTGCTCCGAAATGACGCGCACATCGAACAGATCCCAAATCCCGGCCTGCACGTATGGGTTGAAGGGATCGGTGCCGAAGCTGTTCGACAGGAGGGCGAGACGGTACCCCGCGCTCTTGGCGGCTCGCGCGAGTGCGGCCATGCGCCGGGCTGGGGGCACTGCGGCCCATGCCCGCCCCATCAGGTTGTCCGGTGCGACATGCGCACCGAGAAGAGCCGCAGTGCGCTTGTTCCACTCGGCCTGGTCGATCTCACCGACTTCCAGCGCCGCGTACAACCGCCGGCCTTCAGGGTGGTCGTTGAGAGTGGCACGCCATGCTTCTGGGGGAAGCCCTTCAGACTCGCACCAAGCGCGGTGCACGGAACGCGGATCAGCGGTCAAAACCCCGGCGAAGTCAAGGATGAGCCCATGCTTGGCTTGACGGTCCGTGGTACCCATGGGCTGCGGCATACTGAGTGCTCCCTCTCCCTTGGCCTCACAGAGACGCTACCGCGCACCGAGGACGCGGATGCCGCCAAGCCTTGCACTTCGTCCAACGACTCCGGCCCTACTGATGCGTTTCATGGCCGTGCTCCAGGCTGGAGGGGTGTACGCACGCCACTAGCGGAGGTCGTTCCAGCACGCCACCACCGGTTCGGTACGTCACTTTGCAAGCCGCACAATCACCCTTTCGTACTTCCGAAAACGACCACCGGCGTGTCCGGCATGAGAGATCATCTGATGACATGAGTCAGAGTGAGTCGCATGGGTAAGCGCCAACGCCGTCGCCAGCGGGCACAGGCGAACAAGAAGCTGACTGCCCCATCCCCGCTGATCATCGAGTTCCCGCCCGGCGAGCCGCGCATTCGCGCCGTCATCAAGGCCGACTGTCCCAAGCATGCACGGGAAGTTGCCGCCCAGTACTGGGAGATCACCGAGGAAGGCACCTGGACCCGCACGGTGGGGAGCATTGGTGACCAGCAATGGGTTGCAGCGACGGCCACGTCCGTCTCCCACGCCGTTCTGCTCAAGTCGCTCTGTCGGAACTGTGATGAACCCATCCGAGTCACCAACCGGTCGTGGGCCGTCAGGGTCGGCGGCAAGTACTTGGACCGGCTCAACGACAGGTACCTCTGTCCAGAGTGCAGCGACGTCCAGCGGCGGGACGAGGAACGTGAGCGCGAGCGGAGACTGCAGGCGGTGCGCGCCGAGAAGGAACGGGAGAAGCTGAAGGCCGAGGAAGAGGCGCGGACCATCGCCGCGGCCCTCGCCGACGAAGAGGCGAAGGACGGATCAACGAGCCGTCTGCCCTACCGCCGTCCGACCGCTCTCGCCCTGTACCTGGTCCTGGTCAATCACGCCGCATACAACCCTGGCAAGCCCCTGCCCAGCGTGGCCGACCTGGGCTCGCTCGGATGGACAGGCGACACAGAAAGGGACACAGAGGCCCTTCTCGATTTGTACCGTGCCCACCTGGTCGCCATCGCCTCCGAGACGCCGAGGAAGGCATTCGACGTCTCCGAGGAGGACGGCGAACTCCGCTTCTTCGGCCCGGAGGTGAAGTGGCGCCTCGTAGGCGGAAGCACGACGGCCACAGCCAACGCGCGGGCTGTCAGGACACACTTCATGACCGCTCCCGGCCAGGAAGCTCACGACGACCGTCAGGCGCTGGCCGAGCTCGTCGACCGCATGGAGATCATCAACGTCATCTCCTACCTCGACGGGCTTCTGACCAAGAAGTACGACTATCCCGCCGTGCCTGAAGGCCGGCGCCAGGAACTGGCCGACATCGTCAGGAAGGGATTCGCGGCGGGATACACGTCGGGGCAGATGATCTGCTTCGCCTGGCGGGCAGCGGACTCGGCGGCGGCTTGGAAAGAGCGCAACGCGCACATGGGCCCGCCCGAGGCGTCCTCTGGCGCGGTCACCATCCTCAACAACAAGATCGACACCGCGATCGAGGTCCACCATGCCATCCCGGAGTACGACCCGCCGCGCTGGCACCAACAGCCGCCTGCGCTGGCAGTGCTCAGGCAGTTGAATGCTGAGGTCGAGCGAGTGCGGGACCGCTCCGTGATCAGCGCCTGCCCCCAGTGTGACCACCAGGGGTTGCGCGAGACGGACACGGGGGCCATGGTCCGCTGTATTCACACGGCGACCGTCCCTGAGCAGCCTGAATCACAGGAGGATCCGGCAGAAGCCTGATCAGCGGAGACGCGTCTGGGGCCACTGCCGAAGCGGTGCCGACCTGGGCCTGGGTGTGGGCGAGGCTCCTTGGCAGCCACTCCCGTTTGGCTGTCAGTCCTGTTCGTGCAGGTAGCGGTATCGGAAGGGGTCTCGCGCGCGGAGGGCTTCGACCAGGCGCCCGCATTCGGCGTAGTCCTCGTCGGTCATGAGGGCGTAGACGTTGCTGGGCATGGTGCCGTCGGGGAGCGGGTCGACGTACTTCAGGCACAGGTTGACCAGGGCTGTCTGCAGGGCCCGATGTTCGATCACCAAGTCGTTCGCAAGCCGCTTCTGCGCGAGCGCGGCGTCTATCTCTGCCTGGGTGCAGGTGTAGATGAGGTCGTGTTCGGCAGGGGTGAACGGGCTGCCGTCGCGGCGGTACAGGAGATCGGGGTCGCGGCGGGAGGTGTCCCATTCGGTGAGGAGGACAACGACGTCGGGGCGAAGGGAGAGTTCGGGCATGGGGTGATTCCTTGAGGTGCCTTGGTCGAGACGGTGTGGGCTGCGAGGGCGAGGGCCCTGGCGTTGGGTTGTTTGTCGGACGCGGGCGTGCGGCAGGCGCGACGCGGGCTCGACTGCGGTGGGGAGACGGCGCCAAAGACGTGGCGGGGGGCATCTGGACACCAAATGCTCCGGAGGATCCCCGGTCTTGGTAACCGGGGATCCTCGGCTGCCTTCCGCCTGCGCTTGTCCGGTCAGCGCCGACGGGCGGTGCCGTTCGCTGCCCCGTTCGCGGGTTGTGCGGTGGGCGCAGGGGAGGGGGCGCGGTGCCTTGTCTCGGGTGGTCGTGTCCTGGGGCTTTCCGGGGCGGCGGGCAGGTGGGCGCTGCGGCGCAGGCGCCAGATGAGGACGTCGCTGATCGAGGTGGCGCTCTCGAGTTCTCGCCGTCGTGTGGCCTCGGCAAGCAAGGTGGCCGGGTTCTGGCCGGCGTCCTGGGCGTCGGCGAGGGTGGCGGCCAGGGCGGGCCAGCCGGGTTCGGCCAGAATCTGTTCGGCCAGGTCGGGCACTGCGTGGTGCAGGACGGCCACCTGCCGGTGCTGCAGGGGTTGGGGCATGCGGCGGCCTCGCTGCTGGAGCACGTCCATGGGCTGGCCGGCGGCGGCCTGGTAGGCGGCGCGGAGGTGTTCGGCCGCCTGGCGGGCGGCCTTCGCCTGCTGGGCGTGATGCCTCTTGGCATGCCAGTTCGCCGCGGCGATGGCGAGGAAGAAGGCCATGTCGATGAGCATGGCGGTGGTGGCGCCGTCTTCCCCTCGGCCCAGGGCAGGTCCGCTGAGGACGAGGTCGCGGGCGGCCTGGCGCAGGGCGCGGTCGTGCCCGCTTACAGCCTTCACGTGGGAGCGGCTCGCCCGCTCGAACACGGAGGCCGCCTCGCGTAGCTGAGCGCGGGTGTGGGCGGCGGAGGTCTTGGCCAGCGCGTCCAGCACCTCTCCCGCCGCAGCGATCTGGGCCGCTGCTGCACCGTCGTCGCCGTGGTCGATGATCAGAAGTGCCTGCCAGGTAGCCGCGGTGGCCCGGCGCCGCGCGAACGCGGCACCTGTCACGTCCGGCAGAGCGGACTGCTCCGGCCGCGAGCCGTCCGCCGAAGCGGTCTCCGCAGGAAGCGTCCAGCGTTCGCGGATGCGGGGCAGGGACAGGTCGGGTGCGAGCGTGGAGCCCGCGTAGAACACTGGCTCCTTCTCACCGTTGCGGTCATCGGGCAGGGCGACCTTGTAGCCGATCAGGTCGCCGGAGGGTGCGACGCGCTTGCGGATCAGCAGACCGGCGGCGGCCAGCCGGTCGAAGAACTCCTCCTCGCTCGTCGCGCCGGCGACCGCTCGCCGTACGGTCTCCCGCAGCTCCTCGCGCGCCGGACGCTCCCTGCCCGTGCGTTCGGCCTTGTGCCGCTCGGCGCTGGTGGCCCGCTTGGCGGCGGTGCCGTCCCCGGGCGCGACCTGGTGCAGGCCGAGTTCCTTTTCGATCAGTCGGCACTCGGCCTGGGCGCGTTTGCCGGAGCGGTGGTGATCGGGCCGGCGTCCGTCCTCGCGGACGAGGGTGGCGATGATGTGGATGTGGTCGTCGGCGTGCCGGACGGCGGCCCAGCGGCAGCCGGCGCCGTCGCCGGGGTCGATGCCGGTGGCGGCGACCATGCGGCGGGCGATGTCGCCCCACTGTTCGTCGGACAGGATCGGGTCGCCTGGAGCGGCGCGCACCGAGCAGTGCCAGACGTGCTTGTCAGGACGCCGGCCCGCGTCGAGCAGCGACAGGGGCTGGTCTAGGAGATGCTGGAGGTCCCTCTTCGTGACCGAAGGGTCACGGCCGGGGTCGGGGGCCATGCCGTCGAAGGAAGCGACCAGGTGCGGGTCGACATGCTCCTCGTGGGTGCCCTTGCCGTACAGGTAGTGCAAAAGTCCGAGGGTGTTGCTGCCCTGCTGGTGGATCCGAGGGATCAAGCCGCCTCGCCCTCCTGCCCGTTGGCGACCCTGTCGGCTGCCCGCTGGACCGCCTGTGCGGCACGCTGCAGGTCGGCGAGGACGGCGGCGAAGTGCGGTGCATCGACACCGGAGTTGAGTGCCTTGGCGATCTGGTTGACGTTGCTGCCCGCCCAGCCGAGCTGACGGCGCACACCGAACAGCGCGGTCAGGATGTCCCACTCGGTGGCGATGGCCGCTGCGGTGCGGGACTGGTCGCGGGCAGCGGCCAGGGCAGAGTGGGCCAGGAACCCGGCCACGCTCATGCCGACGTGGTCGGCGCCGGACTGGATCAGAGCGAATTCCTGGTCGTTGAGGCGGACACTGTGAGCGGGGCGCTGCTTCTTGTCACGCGGACGCGACCTCCCCTTCCTGGCCCTGCCCTTGTGGCCGGCCTTGCCTGGCTGCGGTCCGCCCTCGGTCGCAGCCTTCCCGTCCGGTGCCCCCTGGTGCCGGACGGGACCCGCCATCCCAGGGTCGGGACCGGGTTCGGGCGCTCCCCCCGCGGGGGAGTGTCCGGACCTCCAACTTGCTCCGCCTGGGGCCAGGGTGTTGGTGTCCTGGCGGATGCTGGGGGGCGCTTCGCGGTTTGTCTGGTGCACGGAAGTCTCTCTCGGCCAGTTGAGGCATGGCGTGTGGTGTGGCGCTGTGTGGTTCGCGGGGCGGGACGCTGGGACGGACGGGCCAGGTGGGTGGTGTGTCCTCAGGCCCGGGCCGAGAGTGGGGACCGGTCCCCACTTCTTCTGGCTTCTGACGTGCGGGACTGGGCGCGGGTCGTTGGCGAATGCCGGTTCCGAAAGTGCGGGGACCGGTGGTCTCGGTCCCCACATCCGATGAGTCCGTTGGGGACCGGTCCCCAGGTTCGGTCCCCGGTCCCCGGGTTTCGTCCCGACGGTCACGCCGGTCCCCGGGCAGGTGACGTGGGCCCCCGTCGCAGCCCCACTTTCTACGCAGTCATAGGCCGCGTGACCTGCTGCTTCGCCGGGACCGCTCCCCGCGTCCGATGACTGCGTGGGGGACCGGTCCCCGGCCCCCAGGCTCGGTCCCCGAGTCGGACCTCGGTCCCCAATGGGTTGTCGCTGCGTTGGTCCCCGGATGGTCCCCGCACGTTGGGGGCCGGTCCCCGCGCCTGGTCCCCGGTCCCCGGAGTCGGTCTTCGGCCCCGCGTTCGGTCCCGAGGCCACTCCGGTTTCCGGACGAAGGCCCCTCGGGAGGTCCGTCCCCGTGATCGGCAGCCTGCCGCCGGGTCAGGTGGGGCGGTGACGCCTTCGGTCGGGGCCGTCGAGGATGACGCGTTCGGTCATCTCGGCGAGGCGGGAGGCGACGCGGTCACCGAGGGTGACGCGCAGCTGCTCCATCGGAAGGTTGGTGGTGATGAGGGTGGGGAGCATGTGCTCGTACCGGTGGTTGATGAGCCGGTAGGTCAGCTCCTCGGTCCATTCGCTGGTCTTGGCCGCGCCGAGGTCGTCCAGGAGCAGCAGCGGGCTGCGTGCCAGGGTCTGCAGGTCGCGTTCGGTGTCGTGGCCGGCGCGGGGGCGCAGGCGGGCGTGGAGGTCCGCGGTGGTGGTGGCTTCCCAGCGCAGGCGGACCCCGCGGGCGAGGAGGGTGCGGATGGCGCCGTACGCCTGGTACGTCTTGCCCGTGCCCGTGGGGCCGGCGATCAGCAGCGACGGGCCTTCGGCGATGCCCGGTCCGCCGGGGCCGGGGCGTCCGGCGCGGGTGATCTCGTCGGCCCAGGCGGTGATCTGCGGATGGCCGGCCAGGGCGCGGCGGTAGCGGGCGGGGATACGGGCGTCGGCCAGCTCCAGAGCGGTGACCGGCTCGGCCGGGGATTCCCCGGCAACCGCTGCGGCGGGGTCGATGCCCCGCCTGGCCAGGATGCCGTTGAGGCGGGCGGCGACGGGGCCGACCTGCTGGGGCTCGCGGGTGAGGGTGGCGGTCAGAGCTGCTCTCCATAGGCGGCGGCGACATCGGCGGGGTTTGTCCACGCCCTGTGGGCAACTGTCCCGGCGGGGGTGGCGTTCATGGCCTCGTGCACGAGGCTCGGCAAGGTGCTGGGGTGCAGACCCTTGGCGCGGTGCCGTTCGAGGCCGGCCCGGATGTGTGCGGGGTCGATGCCCTCGTCGAGCAGCTTTCGCACCTCGCGACCGAGGTGGCCCAGGACGTCCTTGGGCGGACGGTGTGTGCAAGCGGCGGCGTACTCGGCGATGAGGTGCTGGGCCGAGACGGTGTCGGGCGCGGGGGCGCTTGCGCCCCCCGAAGGGGTACTTCCTAGATCCATGTTCCTAGGTCCTAGATCCGGACCCTGAGGACTCACGGACGGCTCCGTGAGCCTGTCGTGCGCCTTCACGGAAGGCTCCGTGGAACCGCCCTGACCTGCGGTTTCGCTGACGTCTTCGATATTCGCCGCCGTCTCCTGCCGTTGGCGGGAGCCCTCACGGACTGTTCCGTGAGGCAGCGCTGCGGCCTCGGTGAGACCGAGCCCAGCTCGTGGGGTGCCACCGACGGCGTCGTGGTGGGGGCATGTGGGGAGCCTGCTCTTGCTGGGCCGGTTGATTTTCTGGTGCTGGTGCCAGGTGACGACGTGCAGGTATCGCTTGTCGTCCGGGCCGGTGTAGCGGCAGATGAGGCCGGCGTCGGCGAGCTGGGCGAGGTCCTTCTCGACGTCGGCGGGGGTGTGTTCGGGGCGCAGGACCCAGAGCTGTCCGGCGATGATCGCGGCGTGGTCGCGGTGACGGCCCTGGTCGTCGGCCTGGGTGAGCAGGCCGAAGAAGGTGCGCTCGGCGGTCAGGGTGACGGCGGCCAGGGACTCGGAGACGAAAGCTTCGGGCTTGATGGTGCGGATGCGTGCCAAGAGCGGGGCGGTCCTCACTCGGTGGCCAGAGGGCGGGCACCCATGGCTCACCGTCGAATGGGGTGTGGCGTCAGGCGTGGGGAGTTGGCCGACCGGCTGCCGCGCGGCGCGCTGAGAGGTTCGCGGCTTTTCCGGGGCTGTCGTCAACATAGCCACACCCAGTCCAGACAAGTCCAGCCCCAAACGGCCAGATCTCTGACGGCAGAAAGGCAGTCGGAAATCAGGTCGGAGAAGGCGGTGGGAAAACGGTAGGGCACGATCGGCCGCTGACCAAATAGTTGCCCGGAAACCCGAGCCAGAAGGATCACACCGGCAAGCCGTTGACGTCTGTGGGCGGCGAAGTTACAACACAACACCCCACGTTAGACAGGCTCTGGGCGCTGCTCGAAGCACGGGCTGTCGTGAGGGGCGTACCCCGCATGCCGAGCGCGCGGGGCGCAACATAGCCGACGATCGCCGGTTAACCAAACCGGCGAGTGCACGTTACAACGGAGCCATGGCAGCACGTTCACTGGAAATCGGCCCAGCCGGAATAAGGGCAGCCCGAACCATCGAAATTCTCCGTACCGAGCGCGGCCTCGCACAGCGGGAACTTGCCGCTCGTGTCACTGCTCTCGGCCGGCCGATGTCCAACACGATGCTGTCCCGCATCGAACGTGCCCAGCGACGCTGCGACATCGACGACCTGGTCGCCATCGCA
The DNA here is from genome assembly GCF_040609555.1 of Streptomyces sp. NPDC004658. NCBI lineage: Bacteria > Bacillati > Actinomycetota > Actinomycetes > Kitasatosporales > Streptomycetaceae > Streptomyces > Streptomyces sp. NPDC004658. The sequence continues at coordinate 42,965 of NZ_JBEXKG010000025.1, read as the reverse complement.
CAGGCGCTGCACGTGCCGGTCCCGGCCCTCCTCCACGGCCCAGCGACCGCCTGAACCCGACTCCGCCACCCCGGAACCGCCCCCAGAATCGCCGCCCCGCTTCATCCCGAGTGAGGAACCACCGCCCTTGCACCCACCCGCAATATCCCCTGCCCGCTTCCGCCTTCAGCGCGCCCGAAAGGAGGTGATCACCAATGGCTGACCGTCTGCTGACGGTGGACGAAGCCGCCGAACAACTCGGCACGGGCGAACGGTTCGTTCGCCGCCTCATCGCCGAACGCCGCATCCGCTACGTCAAGCTCGGCCGCCCGGTCCGCATCCCGGAGAGCGCCGTCACCGAGTACATCGAGGCACGCACCGTCGAGCCGGTCCGCCGCACCCGTCTCCAGTACGGGAGGGCAGCCTGATGGCAGGACGCAGACAGCAGCGCCGACGGGAGTTCGGCACCGTACGCAAGCTCGCCTCGGGCCGGTGGCAGGCCCGTTACGTCGGCCCGGACGGGACCCGTCACAAGGCCCCCGAGACGTTCGACACCAAGACCGACGCCCAGGACTGGCTCAACCTGGTCCGCGCGGACATCGAGCGCAGCCAGTGGCGGAACCCGGACGCCGGCGCGGTCAACTTCGAGAAGTACGCCCTGCGGTGGCTGGAGGAGCGCGGTTTGGCACCGATCACGGTCGACCGCTACAGCGGCCTGCTCCGCCTGCACATCCTGCCGGCGTTCGGCGGCAAGGACCTGGACGAGATCACCCCGCCCTCCGTCCGCGCATGGCGCGCCGAACGACGGAAGGCGACGGGCGACACCACGGTCGCCAAGTCGTACCGGCTGCTGAAGGCGATTCTGCAGACCGCAGTCGACGACGACCTGCTCCCGACCAACCCCTGCCGTATCAAAGGCGCCGGTAAAGAAGAGGCCGACGAGCGCCCCACAGCCACCGTGGAGCAGGTCTTCGACCTCGCCGACGCCTTGGGCCCACGCTGGCGGCTCATGGTCCTGCTCGGCGCCTTCGCCTCCCTCCGCCCCGAGGAACTGGCCGAACTGCGCCGCCACAGTGTCGATCTCGACGAGTGCTCCCTGCGGATCACGCACGCGTCGCCGGAGTTGACGAACGGCAGGCGGGTCACCGGCGCGCCCAAGACCCGCGCGGGCAAGCGCACCGTGTACCTGCCCGACTTCCTGCTGCCGGAGCTGCGCCGGCACCTTCGGTGGTTCGCGGAGAAAGAGCCGGACGGCCTCCTCTTCGTCGGCGAGAAGGGCGCCCCGTTCCGCCGCTCGACCTTCGGCCGCAAGTGGCGCAAGGCCAGGACGAAGGCCGGCATGCCCGCCAACTTCCGCTTCTACGACCTCCGGCACACCGGCAACACCCTCGCCGCCGACACCGGCGTCAAGCTGAAGGACCTCATGGTCCGCGCCGGCCAGTCCTCGGAGCGTGCCCAGCTGATCTACCAGCACTCGACGGCGAAGCACCAGCGCAAGCTGGCCCAAGGCATCGACGCCGAGGTCCGCGCCCAGCGCCAAGAGGCTACGGCGGCCAAGCAACATTCCCGAGAGGCGTAAGAGCTGGCCACCGCGTGTGGGGATCTGGCTGTATTGGCCGGATCCCCCAGGGGCGCTGAGCTGCCTGTTTGGGCCAGAGGTGACCTCTGTGAATGCATTGCACTGGCCTCTCGCGGCGCTGACCTGGCCAATTTCTTGATTTTCCACCTCATCTGAGGGAGGATTTCCGGAAGTCGAGTCAAGTGTGTAGAGAGGCTGGTCATGACCGTCGTGCATGCAGAAGACCTCAGGGTTCGCGATCGCCTCGCCGAGCTGGGACTGTCGGTCGACGAGATCGAGAGCGCCCTGCGCCGAGCCGAGGCAGAGCGCAACTTCTGCACGCCGCTCGATCCGGTCTCCTTGCCCGGCAACATCTTCTGGGGGCGCACCATCCGCTTCCTGCGGGAGGCGTACATCCCTGAGGGATGGACCAGCGTCAGCCCCAGCAACGTTCCGCTGCTCGTCGCGCCCTCCGGCAACTTCGCGATCACTGCCTCCAGCGGCAGTGCGGAGACCGGGTACGCGGCGCTTACGCCGTCCACCCGCTACCCGAAGGGCAGCGCGGTGATCAAGCGGGTGGAGACCAACCGCCAGCTGCTGCTGCCGTTCGGCGAGACTGAGGTTCAGCCCGAGCCGCACGACGCCGGCGACGGCATCCCGACCTGGTTTCTGCTGTACCACCATTCGAAGACCGACCAGGGAACCCGCCTCCACGCCGAGCTGTCGTTCCCCAATGACACGGGCAACCGTGGCAAGATCAGCAGCTGGTACGAGCGGATCATCCTCCCCTGGATCGACTTCGAGGGCTTCACTCCGTTCGTCGACGACTCCGACGACCAGGGCGGCATCGACATCCCGATCGAACGCCTGGCCTGACCGTCCCGCCCCGACCTCCTACTTGGCTCCTCCCATGACCACCGCATCCCGGCTGGTGCTCGCGCGCAAGCGCCGAGGACTGACCGTCACCCGCCTCGCCCAACTGGCTGGCCTGACGCCACGCAGGCTGTCCGACTTCGAGAACGGACGGGCCACCCCCAGCCCTCCGTCGCTGGAGGCGCTCGCGACAGCGTTGGGGTTCCCCCCTTCGTTCTTCACCGCTGAGGAGGTTGCCGAGCTGACCGTGGACTCGGTCAGTTTCCGTGCTCTGAGCAAGATGACCGCCTCACAGCGGGACATCGCCCTCAGCTCCGGGCGGCTTGCTCGTGTGCTCCAGGACTGGATCGGCGGGCACTTCCGGCTGCCCGCTCCCGACATTCCGTCGTTGACCTCCTTCAGCCGTCTGGGCTCGAACGAAGACCAGATTCCCCACCCAGGGGAGGCAGCGGGAACTGACTGTCCGGCGGAGGAAGCCGCCGCGCTTGTGCGCGCCCGCTGGGGACTCGGGAACGCGCCGATCCCGAATTTGGTGCACCTCCTGGAGGCGCACGGCGTGCGAATCTTCTCCCTCTCCCGGGACTGCCCTGAGGTCGACGCCTTCTCCTTCTGGGACCGCGGCATCCCGTTCGTGTTGCTCAGCACCGAGAAGACCGCGGAACGCGGCCGCTTCGACGCCGCCCATGAACTCGGCCACCTTGTCCTGCACGGCGAGGAGCAGATGCCCCACGGTCCGCAGGCCGAGGCCGAAGCGCACCGCTTTGCCGCCGCCTTGCTCATGCCGCGAGCGGACGTGCTCGCCCACGCCCCGCGCGGCGCAAGCACTCAGTGGATCCTCCAGGCCAAACGCCGCTGGAAGGTCGCCGCCATGGCCCTGGCCCACCGGCTGCACGAACTGGGCCTGACCACTGAGTGGCAGTACCGCACTCACTGCGTGGAACTTAGCCGCCTCGGCTACCGCAGGGCTGAACCTGGTAGCGGGGTGGCTCGGGAGACATCCCAGGTGCTCGCCAAGGTGTTCACCGCCCTGCGCAAGGAGGGAACGCGACGCGCTGATGTGGCCCGTGAGCTGCACCTCCAGCCTGCCGACCTCAATGACCTGATCTTCGGGCTCGTGGTGACCGCTCATGAGGGGGACGGGCCGCGGCATGGCGGCACGGTAGGCCGGCCCCGGCTGTCCGTCGTTCGCTGAGTCCACGGCGATGGATCACCCCTAGCCGGTTCCATGGAGCACCTGGGTGCCCTGGCTACCGTCATTCGGTTGGCGCCCCTGCCGCGCCCACCATTCACGGGACCCAGGTCAGAGGAACCAGCGCTTTGCTTAGGCGATTTCACAGGTAAGTGGCGCAGCTCACACGAAATCCGTCTCAATATTCGAGACGGATCGCATGCGGGTCTCGCTCGATTGCGCCGCAATGCCGCTTGCGGCGCGGTTCCCCTGCGTTTAGGGCACGCAGGGGGCACGTCCGCCGCAAATTGGACTGGACAACAAACAAACCCCAGGCCGCTGACCTGGGGTTTTTCTCTGGAGCGGGTGACGAGAATCGAACTCGCGCTCTCAGCTTGGGAAGCTGATGTTCTACCATTAAACTACACCCGCGTAACACGGACGGTACGGCCCCGGAGGGTCCGGTGTCCGGATGCCTGCTCACTTTACATCATCGTCGGCCCCCGGTGTTCGGACCCCGGGGGCCGAGTCCGTTGCGGAGGGGGGATCCGGCTGCGGGCGGCAGGAGTTGGGGCGTACCGTGGAGGCGTCCGGTGGGGCCGGAGTGCCGCCTGGAGAGTCGTCTCTTTGATCCCGTAATGTGGCTTTTGTCGTCCGGGCCGCAACGCCGGACGAGGCTCTTGGGGAAGGGACTTGAGGGACTTGATGGAACGCACCGTCGTCCGATGCGCGGACGGGCACGTCTTCAGCACCGCTTCGTTCCCGATGCAGCAGGCCGGGCGGCTCGGCCCCGGCCGGCTCGTGCGGTGTCCGCGGTGTGCCCGGCTCCGCAGTGCGGTCCCCGTCGCCCTGCAGAAGAGGTGACGGCAGCGCGAGAGGACCGGCTGTAGTCGGGGTGTGACAGCGGGCGCGCGGTCCCGTCGCGATTGCGACGGGTCCGCGCGCCTTGCGTATCCTCGCTACGTGCTTCTCTCAGACAAGGACATCCGGGCCGAGATCGACGCCGGGCGGGTACGGATCGATCCCTATGACGAAACCATGGTGCAGCCGTCGAGCATCGACGTGCGGCTGGACCGGTACTTCCGGGTGTTCGAGAACCACCGGTACCCGCACATCGACCCCTCCGTCGAGCAGGCCGATCTGACCCGGCTGGTCGAGCCCGAGGGCGACGAGCCGTTCATCCTGCATCCCGGGGAGTTCGTGCTCGCCTCCACGTACGAGGTGATCACGCTGCCCGACGATCTCGCCTCCCGGCTGGAGGGGAAGAGTTCGCTGGGGCGGCTGGGGCTGGTCACGCACTCCACCGCCGGGTTCATCGACCCCGGCTTCAGCGGGCACGTCACCCTGGAGCTGTCCAACCTCGCCACGCTCCCCATCAAGCTCTGGCCGGGGATGAAGATCGGGCAGCTGTGCATGTTCCGGCTGACCTCGCCCGCCGAGCACCCGTACGGCAGTGAGCGCTACGGCTCCCGGTACCAGGGCCAGCGCGGGCCGACCGCCTCGCGGTCCTACCTCAATTTCCATCGGACCCAGGTGTGAGGGCGACGACAGCATGAGCAGCGCAGACGTGCGGGAGAACCTGACCTACGAGCGGTTCGGGACCGCCATCCGCGAGCTGGCGCAGACCATCGCCGACGACGGGTACGAGCCCGACATCGTGCTCAGCATCGCGCGGGGCGGGGTCTTCGTCGCGGGCGGGCTCGCCTACGCCCTCGACTGCAAGAACATCCACCTCGTGAACGTCGAGTTCTACACCGGTGTGGGGACGACCCTGGAGATGCCGGTCATGCTCGCCCCCGTCCCCAACGTGATCGACTTCTCCGACAAGAAGGTGCTGATCACGGACGACGTGGCCGACACCGGCAAGACCCTGAAGCTCGTCCGCGACTTCTGCCTCGACACCGTCGCCGAGGTGCGCTCCGCCGTGATCTACGAGAAGTCCCACTCCCTCGTGAAGTGCGAGTACGTGTGGAAGCGGACCGACGACTGGATCAACTTCCCGTGGAGTGTCTTGCCTCCGGTACATAAGTCGGGCGAGGCGCCCAAGGAGAACAGAGAAGCGCTCTGACCTGCCTACAGGTCGATCACGACGCCTTCCGAAGCCTGCGTTTCGCCGATAGACCGCCCGTGTTCGCGGCTGTTGGTGTCAGCCGCTGGTGTCAGACATCGGTGGCCCACTTGACGGTTCTCCTTGCCGGGGAGTACAGGCGCCGCTCAATTTGCGTCGCCAGCATGACGAGCCTTGGCGAACACTCCGGCCCGGAGCTGAAGCACCGCACCGAGCACGACGATCCCCAGGGCAACGGTGGAAACAACCATCCCCGCTCCGGATGAGAAGCCGAGAAGTTTGGCTCCGCCGTCCAGGACGAAACCGCCACCCATCGCTATCCGACCCCAACCAGCCCTAGGTGACCGCGCGTACTCTGCGATTCCTCGGCTGCCGGTCAAGGTCAACACGCCCAGGACTACGGCAAAGCAGCCGGAACCCAACATGACCCACGCAGTCATAGCACCCCTCCTTGGGAAGGCTATTGCACGAGCAGGGCCTGCAGCCTTGCGGTGCGGCAAAACACCGGTACAGGGCGTGCCAAGCCGCACCCGCCTCCCTCCTCGACCCACCGTCCACCCCAGCTCCCATCCCGTCCGCCCTCGACCCACACCCCGTGGAGCGGGCGTGGTTCATGGCGTCCAGGTGGAGCGCGCCAACCCTTGCTCCTGCCACCTCGTGCGGATGGTCCCGATGCGGACCCCGGCCAGGATCTCGCGCTGTGCCTCGCGATGCGCGCCATGGTGCGGCCGTCCGGCGTCCCGATGTTGATGTCATTGGTGACGGTGGCGAACTCCAGCCGCGGGCGTTCGTCGTAGATCTCGATGAGGCGTTCCAGGTCCCTCGGCTGCCGGGCGAGCCGGTCCAGGTCGTAGGCCACGATGCCGTCGATCAGGCCGGCGCGGAGGTCCTTCAACATCAACTCGAGATCGTCGCGTTCGTAGACCTTCACGGCCTGCCACGACCTGTAGATCCCCACCCTGCGTGCCAAGATCGGGCCCCCTGCCTCCAGAACAGGGCTCAGGCCGTCATCGAGTCAAGTCAGACTTGAGTGTCGAGCCGCCCGTGGTCAAGCGTGCGGGGCAGGTTCTGGACGCCTGAGAACGTTCCGGACGCCTGAGAAGCACAGGCCCACACGGACGAGGGGCCCCCGGCGCGCGGCCGGGGGCCCCTCCGTGTACCCGAACCGTCAGAACGTGCCCAGCTTCACGATCGACAGCAGCGCGATCAGCTGGATCGCCGACGCCCCCAGCGCCCGCGGCCACGGCAGGTCGTGGGAGCGGGACACCATGAGGGTCAGCAGGGCGCCCGCGCCGACCCAGGTGGCCCAGCCGAGGAGCTGGACGAAGCCGGCGTCGCCGCCGAAGAACATGGCGACGACCAGGCGGGGCGCGTCCGTGAGGGCCGTGATCAGCATGGACAGGCCCACCGTGGGCTGCCAGGCGCCGTCTCCGCCGAGCTGGCGGGCGAGGGTGTGGGTGACCACGCCCAGGACGAACAGACCGAGCACCATCACGACCGCCGTGATCAGCACGATCGGCACCGCGTTGGAGAGCGTCGCGCTGATCGCGTCCTGGCGGGCGCCGTCGAAGCCGAAGACCGCGAGCAGGCCGTAGAGGAAGGTCACGACGAGGGCGGGCGCCCACATCGTGTAGTCCCGCATGCGCAGGAACGTGTCGTTCGGGGACAGGACGATCCCCTTCAGTAGGTCCTTCCAGTGCAGGGGCGGGCCGAGCGGCGCGGCGGGCGCGGCGGCGGAGCCGGCCTGGTAGGTCGCGCCCTGGGTGTAGCCGGCGGCCTCGTCGACCGAGAAGGCCTGGGTGTGGCCCGGGTTGTTGGCCGCGTAGGGGTCGTGCCCGCCGGGCCCGGGGTGGCCGCCGTCGCCGAAGTACTCCGGTCCGTCGTCGGCCGGCCCCGGGTACCCGTACGGCTGCCCCTGCCGCTGGTACGGCGGCTGCGGCGCCGACGGGTAGCCGTACGAGGGGCCGGACGGGCCCGGCCGGCCGTACGGCGGCTGCCCGTACGACGGCCCCCCGGGCTGCGCCGGGCCGTTCCCGTGCCCCCGCCCGTGTCCGTGCCCGTACGACGGCCCCTGCGGCGCCTGCTGTCCTTGGGGGGTGCGGTTGTCCCGGCCCCCGCGTCCGATCCTGAATCCAGCCACGTCAACGAACGTACCTGGTCCGGCGGGCCGACGTGCCGGGCCCGGCGGTCCGGGCCCGGCTTTGCGGCCGACCTGTGACATCCCCTAAGGGGACGTCAGGGGGACGATTCAGGGTCCGGCCCGGGTTCTCCCGGGCGTTCCCCCGCTGACGCCCCGCGGTGTCAGCCGTTGAGGACCGAGCCGTACCGCGGGGCACCCGCCGTGGAGACGCCGGTGGCCGACGGACCGAAGGACAGCGCCCCGGCCGTCGTCGGTCCGCCGGCGGTGCCGCGCAGCGACCAGACGGCGCCGTCGCCCGCGTTCTCACCCGGGCCCGCCACGGTCAGCTCGGCCCGGTGGTCACCGGAGTGGTCGGCGAGCAGGACGCGTGCGCCGAAGCGGTCGCCCTTCCCGGCGGTGCCGGGGACGCCCGCGCTGTTCTGGGTGTACGACACGGCGCCCTTGGTCGTCAGCCCGTGGGCGGTGCCGCGGAGGACGGTGACCGATCCGGCGCCGGAGTCCTCGCCGGACGCGCCGATCGCCAGGTCCTTGAACCCGTCCCCGTCCACGTCGCCCAGGAAGACGCTGCCGCCGAACGCGTCGCCGGTCTCGGCCGCGCCCGGCACGCCCGGGGTGTCCTGGCCGAGGACCAGCGGGGCGCGGGAGCCGTCCCGGCCGCCCGGTCCGCCGTAGACCACGGTGACCTTGCCGCCCTTGCCTCCCGCCGGGTCGGCGGAGGTCTCGGCCGGATTGCCGACGGCGATGTCGGCGTACCCGTCCTTGTCGATGTCGCCGATCGCCGAGACCGTGCCGGCGGGCAGCTGCTCCCACCAGTCGGTGTAGTTCGCGATGGACGGGTCGGTGACCAGGTGGGTGACGGCGGCCCCGGTGCGGGGCTGCCGGCCGTGCACCACCAGGCTGGTGGACCAGGCGGGGGAGATCCGCCCGGCGGACACGGAGGTGACGCCGTACGACGGGGAGTAGACCGCGGGGAAACCCGCGCCCGAACCGCCCTGGAAGGAGCCGGACCGGGTGACGGGGCCGTTGACGAAGCTCAGGGCGCAGGAGCCGGTGGAACCGATCACGACATCGAGGTCACCGTCACCGTCGAGGTCGCCCACGGCCAGCGCCTGCCCGTAACGGTCCGTCTCCTCCTTCCAGTAGTCGACGACCGTACGGGCCCCGGAGAGACCGGACTTGGCGCCCCAGACGACGACCACCGTGCCGCCGTTGGTGTCGCCGTCGACGTCCTCCCCGGGGGCGCCGATCAGCAGGTCGGCGTAGCCGTCCTTGTTCAGGTCGGCGGAGGCGACGGCGCTGCCGAAGGCGTCGCCCGCCTCGGCGGTGCCGGGCACGCCGGCCGTGTTCTGGGTGATCAGAGTGCGGGTGGCCGTCTTCAGCCCGGTGGAGCTGCCGTAGACGACCGAGACGGCTCCCGCCTTGGACTGGCCGCCGACGGTCGCGTCGGGGGCGCCGATCGCGAGGTCGGCGCGGCCGTCGCCGTTGAAGTCCTACGGGGCGGCGGCCGTGGCCGCGTGGGCGGCGGGCACGCTCAGGGCGAGCGGGGCCAGCGCGCCGGCGAGAGCGACGGCGAGGACGCGTGGACGCATGGGGTTCCCTCGGGAACGCCCGGGGCGCGGGTACGTCACTGGGCGATGGCCCACGCGAAGTCGCCGAGGCCCTGCACGGAGACGTCGCGGGCCCCGATGAACTTGGCGTAGTCGGTGGTCAGTCCGGACGCGGTGCCGCGCAGCACGGTGACGGCGCCGTAGCCGTTCTCGCCGCCCGCGCCGACGACCAGGTCGGCCTTGCCGTTCTTGTTGATGTCGGTCAGCCGCACCGACTGCCCGAACTGGTCCCAGGCCTCGGAGCCGCCGGGCACGCCCTCCGTGTCCTGCGTCCAGGTCTTCGCACCCTTGGTGGTCAGGCCGGAGGCGGAGCCGAACAGGACCGTCACCGCGCCGGCCTCGTTGAACTTGCCCAGGTCCTCGCCGGGGGCGCCGACCGCGACGTCGGCGTAGCCGTCGCCGTTGATGTCACCGGTGCTGACCGACGAGCCGAACAGGTCGTCCGTCTCGCCGGTTCCGGGCGCCCCCGCGGTGTCCTGGTTGATGACGGTCGGGGTCTGGGCGGGGTCGGGGCCGTTCGGGCCGCCGTACCAGACGGAGATCTGGCCGCCCTTGTGGCCGGACTTCTTGGACGTGCCGGGGTCCGTGGGGTCGCCGAGGACGACGTCGCCGTAGCCGTCGCCGTTGACGTCGCCGATGGTGCCGGGCAGACCGTCGGCCTTCGGCAGGTCCTTCATGACGTGCTTGGAGCCGTTCCAGGTGAAGTACGTGATGTCGCCGCCCTCGTCGCCGTCTTCGAGGAACGGGTAGAAGCGCTCGGCGGTGCGGTCGCCGTTCACGTCGCCCGCGAACACGTTGGCCGTCGTGCCCAGTTCGCCGACGCGGAGGTTGCTCACCGGGGTGCCCGTGCGGGTGAAGGGGCCCTTGTAGACACGGGTCTCGGTGCGCCCGGTCAGGGTGAGGTCGTTCTTCCCGTCCCCGTCGAAGTCGGTGACCGCGATGCCGGTGCCGAAGTTGTTCCACTCGTCCTGCGTGGACGGCTGGGGCACCAGGGCGCCGCCGGACAGGCCGGACTTGCCGCCCCACAGGATGGTCGCGCTGCCCACGGCGTCCCGGTCGCCGATGGTCTCGTTCGGGGCGCCCACGACGAGGTCGGAGTAGCCGTCGCCGTCGAGGTCGCCGGCGGCCAGGCTCAGGCCGAAGAGGTCCCCCGCTTCGGCGGTGCCCGGGACACCGGTGGAGTTCTGCGTGATCAGGGTGCGCTTGGCGGCCGAGACGCCCGACGACGAGCCGTAGAGCACGACGACCGCACCGGCCTGCTGCGCCGAGCCGACCTGGTGGCCGGCGGCGCTCAGGGCGATGTCCAGGTAGCCGTCGCCGTTGAAGTCGCCGGCCAGACGGGAGGGCGCGGCGGCGGCGGGGGTGAGGGGCAGGGCGGTGAGCAGGCCGGTGGTCAGGGTGGCGGCCAGCAGGAGGACGCGCTTGCGCAAGGTGGGGCTCCGGAAGGGGAGGAGGCCGGGCCCGCGAGGCGCGGGCCCGGCCGGGGACGAACGGGACGGGGGCGGGTCAGTCGGCGAAGAGGGAGCCGAACTGCGGGGTGCCCGAGGTGGAGACGCCGGCGGTGCCGGCACCGATGAAGCGGCTGCCGGAGGTGGTGATCTTCGTGCCGCTGGACGGCAGGTAGGTGAGGGCGCCGTCGCCGTTGTCCTCGTTGGCGCCGATCACCAGGTCGGCCTTGCCGTCGCCGGTGACGTCGTCGAGCTTGACGTCGGCGCCGAAGAGGTCGTTCTTCTCGTTGCCGCCGGGGACACCGGTGGTGTTCTGGTTGAAGGACTGGGTGCCGGAGGCGGTGTCCACGCCGGACGCCGAGCCGTACAGGACGGTGACCGCGCCGGTGTCGGTGACGCCGTCGATGTCCTCCAGCGGGGCGCTGACCACGAGGTCCTGGTAGCCGTCGCCGTTGATGTCGCCGAGGTCGAGGTCCCAGCCGAAGGAGTCGCCCTTCTCCGAGGTGCCGGGGACGCTGCCGGTGTTCTGGCTGATGCCGGTGGTGCCGGCCGGGCCGGAGGCGGAGCCGTAGGTGACGTTCACCCGGCCGCCGTTGGAGGCGTCCGGGACCGGGGTGCCGTCCTCGGTGGTGGCGTCCCAGCCGGCGCCGCTGACGATGTCGCCGAAGCCGTCGCCGTTGATGTCGCCGATCGCCGTGATGATGCCGGGCTTGAGGGCCTTGGCGGAGGAGCCGCTCAGACCGCTCGTGGTGCCGGGCAGCCAGTAGTTGGTGTTCCAGCCGTACTGCGTGGAGGTCTCGTAGCCGTCGACGACGAGGTCGGTGCGGCCGTCGCCGTTGACGTCACCGGCAGTCAGGCTCATCGGGCCGAACGGGTAGTCGTTGCTGCCGTTCAGGATGGGCGGCTTGACGGTGGTGACGCTGCCGGCGGTGCCCGAGCTGCTGATGCCGCCCTTGTAGAGGTAGAGGGTGGCGGAGGAGCTGCCGACGACCAGGTCGGTCTTGCCGTCGCCGTCGAAGTCGCCGGCGGCGAGGTCCTTGCCCCAGTAGTCGTGCGAGGAGGCGGCCGGGTCGACCAGGTGGGCGGACTTGCCGGTCAGGCCGCTCTTGGAGCCGTACAGGATGACGAGGTCGCCGCCGTTGGTGTCGGTGCCGACCTTCTCGAACGGCGAGCCGACGGCGAGGTCGTCGTAGCCGTCGTTGTTGAAGTCGCCGTAGGCCGTCTCCCGGCCGAAGCCGTCGCCGGCCTCGGCGGTGCCGGGGACGCCGGTGGTGTTCTGGCTGATGACGGTGCGCTTGGCGGAGGAGACGCCGGTGGTCGTGCCGTACAGCACGACGATCTGGCCGGCGTCCTTGTGGCCGCTGACGTAGGCGCCGGCGGCCGAGGTGGCGACGTCGCCGATGCCGTCGCCGTTGAAGTCGGCCTTCGCGACCTTCACGGAGTCGGCGGCGGTCGCGGGCGAGGCGGCGAAGGTGAGCAGACCCCCTGTCAGCGCGGCCGCGGTGGCCGTCGCGAGGGCGAGTCGGCGGTGCTTGTGCATGCGGTTCTCCTGCGGCATGCGGGGGATGCCTGGCGGGCATCCGCGGTCGATGGGGTGCGGACTCCCCGTGTTCGACGCGAGTTGATCCGCGGTTCACAGGAGGCCGGCGATCAGGAGACCGGTGCCGGGGCGTAAAGGTTGTACGTGAGTTCGGTAATTTTCCTTGAGGCTGCTGTGACCGCCGGTGGGGACTGGAGGCCACCGCCGGTTCGGCGCCGGCGGGCTTTCCCGTGGCGCCCTCGTACACGTGCTCAGGCGCCTACTTGGCCGGCGCCTCTGCCCAGCGCACCGCCACCCGGTCCTCCGTGTTCGCGTTCCGGCCACGGCCGACGGACCTGGCGATGGTGATGCGGTCGACGAAGAAAGCCAGGAAGCCACGTCGCTGCTCCAGATCCCAACCGCCCCATGTCGACTCCGGCCCGATGGGGTCGCCCTCGGGGGCCGTCCACTCCGAGGGGATGACCACTGTGCCACTCTCATCCCGCCCCAGCTCGGCTACGCGCTCACTCACGCGAGCCTCATGGGCGGTCAGCCGCTCGACGGATTCGGCGAACATGGCCGTGCCAGTCGCCCCGGCGTACAGCCCCGCTTGACGGTCGGCGTACAGCGTGCGGAGGGCTTCCCGTACGTGCTGCAACTCAGCCTGCGCGGCGGCCAGTTCGGCCCGACGTTCGCCCGTGTCCGCCTGGGCGGCACATCGGCGCGCTGCCTCCCCAAGCCATTCCAGGTCTTCACTGTCCTCGGGGTCCAGCGCAGTCAGGCGGGACCACACGGTACGGGCGACCACATCATCGGCGGCTTCCATGTTGATGGCCAGGCCACCATGCCCGGGCACAGCGCCGGACTGGGCCCGGTTGCACCGGTAGAGCTGTTTTCCGTTGCGCCGATCGGTCACCATGGACGACCCGCACACTCCACAGAACAGCATCCCCGCCCCGCCGAGCAGCGACGGCACGGACCGGCCACCCTGCCTCACGACCTGCGGCGTACGGCCGTCCAGAACGTCCTGAAGGCGCCACCAGTCATCAGCGGGAACGATGCCCTCATGTGCTACCAGGGGGGCGCCGGAATCGTCGCGCAGAATGACCCGCTTGGTGCCCTGGCGTTCAGCGGCATAGCCGGCAAGACGAGGGTCACGCAGGATGCGCAGCACGGTCGAGGACACCCACGCAGTACGCTCCAGCGGCTTGCTCAGGCCCCTGCCCCGCCGGGCAGTCACGCGCGCTGCCATGTCCGCCGCTTTGGTCGGCACGCCGTCTGTGTTCAGCCTGCGGGCAATGGCGGATGCGGCCATGCCGGACAACGCCCACTCGACCATCTGACGCACGTGCGGTGCCTCTGCCGGGTCCGGGACCAACTTGACCACCACCAGGTCCCCCCGCGGCTGACGGATCGACTGGAAGCCGTACGGAGCCATGCCGGACACGTGGGAGCCAGCAGCGCGCAGCGTTTCCTTGGTCGCCGTGATGTACGCCGACTTCAGGTCTGACTCTTGCTGAGCCAGCGCAGCGATGAGGCCGAAGATCGCTAAGCCCATGGGGGTGGACGTGTCCAAGTAGGGCTCTTCGACACTGACGAGCCGCACGCCGTATCTGGCAAGTTCCTCGTTGATCAGCATCGCTTCGAGGGCGCCCTGCCGGGTGAGCCGGGAGAGCGAGAAGACGACCACTGCGTCTACGTGTCCGGCGCGAACGGCGGACATCATCTCTTCGAACTCGGGGCGGACCACTTTGCGGTCCCAGCCGGATTTGCCCACGTCGGCGAAGTGACCGGCGTTCCCCCACCCCTTGGCCGTGATCAGTGCCTCGCACGTGGTCCGCTGCGCTTCGGGGGACGACGCGGAGTCGTCCTCACGCTTCCTTGACTGTCGGATGTAGGACACTGCGCGCACATGATCCGGATCAGGGGCCCGGTCGGGGCCCCGTTCGACGAGAGGTGCCACGTGCCTAGCGTAGTGAAGATCAACGTGCTGACCGTCCCCGCCGAGCAGCGGGAGGTCCTGGAGCAGCGGTTCGCCTCGCGGGCCCACGCCGTGGAGAACTCCGACGGCTTCGAGTGGTTCGAGCTGCTGCGGCCCGTGGAGGGCACCGACCAGTACCTCGTGTACACGCGCTGGCGTGACGAGGAGTCCTTCCAGGCGTGGATGGAGGGGCCGATGAAGTCCGCGCACCAGGGCGGCGGCGAGGGCGGCGAGCGGCCGAAGCCGGCGGCCTCCGGCTCGACCCTGTGGTCGTTCGAGGTGGTGCAGCAGGCCGCGCCCAGGAACGCCTAGCGGATACGACGGCGCCCCCTGCCTGTGCGGGTCAGGGGGCGCCGTCGGGTTCCGGGCGGGCCGGGGGCCGCTACTTCACCGGCTCCGGCTCCGGCTCGTTCTCCGCCTCGGTCTCGCCCGCCGGGTCGACCGGCGTCCTGACGGAGTCGAGCAGCAGCTGGGCGACGTCCACGACCTGGATGGACTCCTTGGCCTTGCCGTCGTTCTTCTTGCCGTTCACCGAGTCGGTGAGCATGACCAGGCAGAAGGGGCAGGCCGTCGACACGATGTCGGGGTTGAGGGAGAGGGCCTCGTCGACGCGCTCGTTGTTGATGCGCTTGCCGATGCGCTCCTCCATCCACATGCGCGCGCCGCCGGCGCCGCAGCAGAAGCCGCGCTCCTTGTGGCGGTGCATCTCCTCGTTGCGCAGGCCCGGGACCTTGCCGATGATCTCGCGCGGGGGGGTGTAGATCTTGTTGTGGCGGCCCAGGTAGCAGGGGTCGTGGTACGTGATGATGCCCTCGACCGGGGTGACCGGGATCAGCTTGCCCTCGTCCACCAGGTGCTGGAGCAGCTGGGTGTGGTGGATGACCTCGTAGTCGCCGCCGAGCTGCGGGTACTCGTTGCCGAGCGTGTTGAGGCAGTGCGGGCAGGTGGCGACGATCTTCTTCGCCGACTTCGGCTTCGCGGACTCGGGCACGACCTTGCCTTCGTCGTCCAGCTCCTCGCCGAACGCCGTGTTCAGGGCCATGACGTTCTCCATGCCGAGCTCCTGGAAGAGGGGCTCGTTGCCGAGGCGGCGGGCGGAGTCGCCGGTGCACTTCTCGTCGCCGCCCATGATCGCGAACTTCACGCCCGCGATGTGCAGCAGCTCGGCGAAGGCCTTGGTGGTCTTCTTGGCGCGGTCCTCCAGGGCGCCGGCGCAGCCGACCCAGTACAGGTACTCGACCTCGGTGAGGTCCTCGATGTCCTTGCCGACGACCGGGACCTCGAAGTCGACCTCCTTGGTCCACTCCAGGCGCTGCTTCTTGGCCAGGCCCCAGGGGTTGCCCTTCTTCTCCAGGTTCTTGAGCATCGTGCCCGCCTCGGACGGGAAGGCGCTCTCGATCATGACCTGGTAGCGGCGCATGTCGACGATGTGGTCGACGTGCTCGATGTCCACCGGGCACTGTTCGACGCAGGCGCCGCAGGTGGTGCAGGACCACAGGACGTCCGGGTCGATGACGCCGTTCTCCTCGGCGGTGCCGATCAGCGGGCGCTCGGCCTCGGCCAGGGCGGCGGCGGGGACGTCCTTGAGCTGCTCCTCGGACGCCTTCTCCTCGCCCTCCATGGTCTTGCCGCCGCCGGCGAGCAGGTAGGGCGCCTTGGCGTGCGCGTGGTCCCGCAGGGACATGATCAGCAGCTTCGGGGAGAGCGGCTTGCCGGTGTTCCAGGCGGGGCACTGCGACTGGCAGCGGCCGCACTCGGTGCAGGTGGAGAAGTCCAGCAGGCCCTTCCACGAGAACTGCTCGACCTGGGAGACGCCGAAGACGTCGTCGTCGCCGGGGTCGGTGAAGTCGATCGGCTTGCCGCCGGAGGTCATCGGCAGCAGGGCGCCGAGCGAGGTCTCGCCGGTGGCGTTGCGCTTGAACCAGATGTTCGGGAACGCCAGGAAGCGGTGCCAGGCCACGCCCATGTCGGTCTTCAGGGCGACCGTGATCATCCAGATGAAGGAGGTCGCGATCTTCAGGCCGGCGAAGAAGTAGGTGAGGTTCTGGAGGGTGGAGACGTCCATGCCCCCCAGCCACTTCACGACCGGGTACGAGATGAAGAAGGAGGCCTCGTAGCCGTCGACGTGGTGCTGGGCGCCTTCGAGGGCGTGCAGCATGAAGATGCAGACGCCGACGATGAGGATGACGGCCTCGACGAAGTACGCCTGGCCGAAGTTGGAGCCGGCGAAGCGGGACTTGCGGCCCGGCTTGCGCGGGTGGCTCAGCTGGCGGATGAGGATCAGGGCGAGGATGCCGATCACCGTCATGGTGCCGATGAACTCGACGTAGACGTTGTACGGTGCCCAGTCGCCGAGGACCGGCAGGAGCCAGTCCGCCTTGAACAGCTGCCCGAACGCGTTGACGATCGTCAGCAGCAGCGTGAAGAAGCCCACCGCCACGAACCAGTGCGCCACGCCGACGATGCCCCAGCGGTTCATCCGGGTGTGGCCGAGGAACTCCTTGACCACGGTGAGGGTGCGCTGTGTGGGATCGTTGGTCCGCGTGCCGGCGGGCACCGGCTGGCCCAGCCGCATGAAGTTGTAGATCTGCAGGAGGGCGCGGCCGAACAGTGCCACGCCGACCACGATCAGGACCAGCGACACGATGATCGCGGCGAGTTGCATTGGGGCTCCTGAGGCGGCCTCGGTTCGAACGAGCTGTCTGAGCTGATCGACATTACTAAGCGGTAACTTATGTAGTCCGTCTGAGACTACCCCCATCTTCCGTCGGGATGCAGCAGAGCGCGGGGTGATCTGGGTCGCCGCCAGCCAATCGGATCGTGTTATTCGTACCGAATTGATACTTTCGCCCCTACCTTAGAGCCGTGCTCTACGGGATCGCCGCCGCCACCGCAGCCCTTCTCCTCACCGCCGTGCTCGCGGCGGCGCTCCGGCTGCCCGCCCGGAGGGCCGGGATCCTGGACCGGCGCCGGCAGCGCCCCCTGCCCCTCCTCGGCGGTCTCGCGGTCGTGGTCGTCACCTGCCTGGTCGCCGGAACGGGTGAATGGACCCGGGTCGCCCCGCTCGGGGACGGGGTCGGACGGCTCCTCGTCGCGGCGGCCGCCGTCGCCGGGCTGGGCCTGGTGGCCGACGTGTGGCGGCTCCGCGCGCGCGTGCTGGTCGCGGGGACCGCCGTGGCGGCGGTCTGCGTGGTGCCGTACGACGAGACGGGCGGGCCGGGCGGGATGCTGGCCATCGGCTGGATCGTCCTGGCCACCCTCGCGTTCAAGGGGCTCGACCACGCCGACGGGCTGGCCGGGACGGTCGGAGTGGTCACCGCCTTCGGTGCCGGGGTCTGTGCCGCCGCCGAGGTGATGGACGGCCTCGCCGTGCTGCTGAGCGTGGTCGCCGCCGCGCTCACCGGCTTCCTGATGCACAACTGGCATCCGGCGCGGGTCGGGCTCGGCGCCTGCGGCTCGCTGTTCACCGGGTTCGTCTTGTCGTCGGCGGTGGTCTTCACGCGCGCGGGGTACGACATCGGGCCGAGCGCGGCGGTGGTGTTCTGCCTCAGCGCGGTGGCCGTCGCCGACGCCCTGCTCGTGGTCCTCGCCCGGGGGGTGGCCCGGCGCCCGCTGCTGCGGCGCGGCCCCGACCACCTCGCGCACCGGCTGCGGCGGCTCGGGCTCACCCCGCAGGGGTCGGTCGTGCTGCTGGGGGCGGGCTCCTTCTCCTCGGTGCTCGTCGGGGTGCTCGTGCACACGGGGTGGACGGGGGACTCGGCCGTGCTGTGGGTGGCCGGTGGCGTGGCCTTCGCCGTTCTCGTCCTCCTTTTGATTCCCGCTCCGCAGGGCCGCCGTCCGCCGTCCACGCAGGTCAGCGGGCACTTGCGTGTAAGGAACGGATAAGAGTTGAGTCTGGCTGGCTCAGGTCTGTTGACCCAGAGCGTCTCCTCATGCACACTTGAGCCTGTTCCACTCAAGTCAGCTGGAGGAATCAACCATGGCACGTGCGGTCGGCATCGACCTGGGCACGACTAACTCCGTCGTCAGCGTTCTGGAGGGCGGCGAGCCCACCGTCATCACCAACGCCGAGGGTGCCCGGACCACGCCGTCCGTCGTCGCCTTCGCCAAGAACGGCGAGGTGCTCGTCGGCGAGGTCGCCAAGCGCCAGGCGGTCACGAACGTGGACCGGACCATCCGCTCGGTGAAGCGCCACATGGGCACCGACTGGAAGATCCAGCTCGACGGCAAGGACTTCAACCCGCAGCAGATCTCCGCGTTCATCCTGCAGAAGCTGAAGCGGGACGCCGAGGCCTACCTGGGCGAGAAGGTCACGGACGCGGTCATCACCGTCCCGGCCTACTTCAACGACTCCGAGCGCCAGGCGACGAAGGAGGCCGGCGAGATCGCCGGTCTGAACGTCCTGCGCATCGTCAACGAGCCCACCGCGGCCGCGCTCGCCTACGGCCTCGACAAGGACGACCAGACGATCCTCGTCTTCGACCTCGGTGGCGGCACCTTCGACGTGTCCCTGCTGGAGATCGGCGACGGCGTCGTCGAGGTGAAGGCCACCAACGGCGACAACCACCTCGGTGGTGACGACTGGGACCAGCGCGTCGTCGACTACCTGGTCAAGCAGTTCCAGTCCGGCCACGGCGTGGACCTGTCCAAGGACAAGATGGCCCTCCAGCGCCTCCGCGAGGCCGCCGAGAAGGCCAAGATCGAGCTGTCCTCCTCCACCGAGACCTCGATCAACCTGCCCTACATCACCGCGTCCGCCGAGGGCCCGCTGCACCTGGACGAGAAGCTCACCCGGGCTCAGTTCCAGCAGCTGACGGCCGACCTGCTGGAGCGCTGCAAGACGCCGTTCCACAACGTCATCAAGGACGCCGGCATCTCCATCAACGACATCGACCACGTCGTGCTCGTCGGTGGCTCCACCCGTATGCCCGCGGTCGCCGAGCTCGTCAAGGAGCTGACCGGCGGCAAGGAGGCCAACAAGGGCGTGAACCCGGACGAGGTCGTCGCCATCGGCGCCTCGCTCCAGGCCGGTGTCCTCAAGGGCGAGGTCAAGGACGTCCTGCTGCTCGACGTCACCCCGCTGTCCCTCGGCATCGAGACCAAGGGCGGCATCATGACCAAGCTCATCGAGCGCAACACCACGATCCCGACCAAGCGCTCGGAGATCTTCACCACGGCCGAGGACAACCAGCCGTCGGTGCAGATCCAGGTCTACCAGGGCGAGCGCGAGATCGCGGCCTACAACAAGAAGCTCGGCATGTTCGAGCTGACCGGTCTGCCGCCGGCGCCGCGCGGCGTCCCGCAGATCGAGGTCTCCTTCGACATCGACGCCAACGGCATCATGCACGTCACGGCGAAGGACCTCGGTACCGGCAAGGAGCAGAAGATGACCGTCACCGGCGGCTCCTCGCTCCCGAAGGAAGAGGTCGACCGCATGCGCGAGGAGGCCGAGCGCTACGCGGAGGAGGACCACAAGCGCCGCGAGGCCGCCGAGACCCGCAACCAGGGCGAGCAGCTGGTCTACCAGACCGAGAAGTTCCTCAAGGACAACGAGGACAAGGTCCCCGGCGAGATCAAGACCGAGGTGGAGTCCGCCGTCGCCGAGCTGAAGGAGAAGCTCAAGGGCGAGGACACCGCCGAGATCCGCTCCGCCACGGAGAAGGTCGCGGCCGTCTCGCAGAAGCTGGGCCAGGCGCTGTACGCCGACGCCCAGGGCGCGCAGGCCGCGGGCGGTGCCTCCACCGGTGCCGGTGAGGCCAAGGCCGACGACGACGTCGTGGACGCCGAGATCGTGGACGACGAGCGCAAGGACGGTGCCGCGTAATGACGGAGGAGACCCCGGGCTTCGAGGAGAAGCCCGACGTCCCCTCAGGCGCCACCTCCGACGACGCCGAGCCGAAGGCCGCCCCCGAGGAGGGGGCGGCCCCGGCCGGGGACGGACACGCAGAGAACAACGCCGGTCTGGTCGCCCAGCTGGACCAGGTGCGCACGGCGCTGAACGAGCGCACGGCGGACCTCCAGCGGCTCCAGGCCGAGTACCAGAACTACCGCCGCCGCGTCGAGCGCGACCGGGTCGCGGTCAAGGAGATCGCCATCGCGAACCTCCTGACCGAGCTCCTGCCCGTGCTCGACGACATCGGCCGCGCGCGGGAACACGGCGAACTGGTCGGCGGCTTCAAGTCGGTGGCCGAGTCGCTGGAGACCGTCGCGGCCAAGATGGGCCTCCAGCAGTTCGGCAAGGAGGGCGAGCCCTTCGACCCGACGATCCACGAGGCCCTGATGCACAGTTACGCGCCGGACGTCACCGAGACGACCTGCGTGGCGATCCTGCAGCCCGGGTACCGCATCGGCGAGCGCACCATCCGCCCCGCGCGGGTGGCCGTCGCCGAACCGCAGCCGGGTGCGCAGACCGTCAAGGCCGAGGGCGCCGAGGAGGCCCCGGCGGCCGACGACAAGGAGAGCGGTGGCCCGGAAGAGGGCTGACGTGAACACTGACGGGAACCGCGGAAGGGGGGTGCGTCGAGGATGAGCACCAAGGACTTCATCGAGAAGGACTACTACAAGGTCCTCGGCGTCCCCAAGGACGCCACCGAGGCCGAGATCAAGAAGGCGTACCGGAAGCTCGCCCGCGAGTTCCATCCGGACGCCAACAAGGGCAACGCCAAGGCGGAGGAGCGCTTCAAGGAGATCTCCGAGGCGAACGACGTCCTCGGCGACCCCAAGAAGCGCAAGGAGTACGACGAGGCGCGCGCGCTGTTCGGCAACGGCGGCTTCCGCCCCGGACCGGGCGCGGCCGGCGGCTCCTTCAACTTCGACCTGGGCGACCTCTTCGGAGGCGCCGCCCAGGGCGGAGGCTTCGGCGGCGGACTCGGTGACGTCTTCGGGGGCCTGTTCAACCGCGGCGGCGCCGCGGGCACGCGTACCCAGCCCCGGCGCGGCCAGGACGTCGAGTCCGAGGTCACGCTGAGCTTCACGGAGGCCATCGAGGGCGCCACGGTGCCCCTGCGGATGTCCTCCCAGGCGCCCTGCAAGGCCTGCTCGGGCACCGGCGACAAGAACGGCACACCGCGCGTGTGCCCGACCTGCGTCGGCACCGGCCAGGTCGCCCGGGGGTCCGGTGGCGGTTTCTCGCTCACCGACCCCTGCCCCGACTGCAAGGGCCGCGGCCTGATCGCCGAGCACCCCTGCCTGGAGTGCAAGGGCAGCGGGCGCGCCAAGTCGTCCCGCACGATGCAGGTCCGCATCCCGGCGGGCGTGACCGACGGGCAGCGGATCCGGCTGCGCGGCAAGGGCGCGCCCGGCGAACGGGGCGGCCCGGCCGGCGACCTGTACGTGGTCGTCCATGTCGGCGAGCACCCGGTGTTCGGACGCAAGGGCGACAACCTCACCGTCACCGTGCCGGTGACCTTCGCCGAGGCGGCTCTCGGCGGCGAGGTGCGGGTGCCGACCCTCGGCGGCCCGCCCGTCACCCTGAAACTGCCGCCCGGCACGCCCAACGGCCGTACCATGCGCGCCCGGGGCAAGGGCGCGGTCCGCAAGGACGGCACCCGCGGCGACCTCCTGGTCACCGTCGAGGTGAGTGTCCCGAAGGACCTGTCGGGGAAGGCTCGTGACGCACTGGAGGCGTATCGCGAGGCGACCGCGGGCGAGGACCCGCGGGCGGAGCTGTTCGAGGCCGCGAAGGGAGCTTGAGAGTGATGGACGGCCGTCGACGTAACCCGTATGAACTGACCGAGGAGACCCCGGTCTACGTCATCTCGGTGGCGGCCCAGCTCTCCGGACTCCACCCGCAGACGCTGCGCCAGTACGACCGCCTGGGCCTGGTCTCACCCGACCGCACCGCCGGCCGGGGCCGCCGCTACTCGGCCCGTGACATCGAACTGCTCCGCCAGGTGCAGCAGTTGTCGCAGGACGAGGGCATCAACCTGGCGGGCATCAAGCGGATCATCGAACTGGAGAACCAGGTCGCCGCCCTCCAGTCCCGTGTCGCGGAGCTGGAGGCGGCCCTGGACGGCGCGGCGGCGGCGATGCAGCAGCGGGAGGCCGCCGTGCACGCCTCCTACCGGCGCGACCTGGTGCCGTACCAGGAGGTCCAGCAGACCAGCGCGCTGGTGGTGTGGCGGCCGAAGCGGCAGCAGCAACAGGACTGACGCGCACAGGCGCACACGACGAGGGGCCCGTGATCCGGGCCCCTCGTCGCGTGTGCGGGCGCGGTCTCGCGGGGACGGCCCTCGCCGGTGTCCGGGGGGAACCCGGCTGGCCGAGTTCGTTCGGTCCTCCGGTCGAGTCGGTGCGCGCCGCGCTGGCCGCCGTGATCGCGGCTCGTGGCGAACCGCCGCGCTTGTACCGGTCTTTGCCGCTCCCATGAAATCCCTTGGCGTGGACGGTCCGTAAAGGCCCCTTGAAGGCTGTTTCGCGTGACCTCCACAGATGCAGCTGAGCGTGGTGTTGCGCACTCGTTAAGTGATTCTTCTTGACGCCGGGTGCGGCCTCCGCGTTGTCTTTTCAGACACCTGGGCCGTATAGCAACGCCCACGTCCGGAACGCACCTGAAGTGAGCCCTCGCATGCGTCGTATCGCCATATCCGTGGCCGCGTCCACGATGACCCTCTCGCTCGCCGGCTGTGGCGTGCTGAACGTGACGGGGGACGGCGCGAGTGCGAGCCCGACCAAGGGCAACGACATCACGGTGGGCCTGCTGCTGCCGGAGAAGGCGAACACCCGCTACGACGCGTTCGACTACCCCATCATCAAGGACAAGGTGGCCGAACTCACCAAGAAGCAGGGCAAGGTGGAGTACGCCAACGCCGACGCGAGCGCCACCCGGCAGGCCGAGCAGATGCAGAACATGATCGATGGCAAGGTCGACGTCATCCTGCTCGACGCGGTCGACGCGCACGCCATCGCCGGCGAGGTGAAGAAGGCCAAGGACGCGGGCATTCCGGTCATCGCCTACGACCGCCTCGCCGAGGGGCCGATCGACGCCTACATCTCCTTCGACAACGAACTCGTCGGCGAGGTGCAGGGCCGCTCCCTGCTGGAGGCGCTGGGCCCGAACGCCGACACCTCCGACAAGATCGTCATGGTGAACGGCTCGCCCACCGACCCGAACGCCAAGCAGTTCAAGGAGGGCGCGCTCTCCGAGCTGAACGGCAAGGTGGACATCGCGGCGAGCTTCGACACCGTCAAGTGGAAGCCGGAGAACGCCCAGGCCGAGATGGCCAGGGCCATCGCGCAGATCGGTAAGGACAACATCGCCGGCGTCTACTCCGCCAACGACGGCATGGCGGGCGGCGTCATCAAGGCCCTGAAGGCGGCCGGCGTCACCAAGCTGCCCCCGATCACCGGTCAGGACGCCGAACTGGACGCCGTGCAGCGCGTGGTGTCGGGCGATCAGTACATGAGCGTCTACAAGTCCTACCCGGACGAGGCCGAGGCCGCCGCGCAGATGGCCGTCACCAAGCTCCAGGGCAAGGACATCCAGTTCGACGCCCTCACCCAGGACCGGGTGGACAGCCCCACCACCAAGGACATCCCGGCCAAGCTGGTCCAGGTGACCGCGCTGACCAAGCACACCATCAAGGACACCGTCGTCGCGGACGGCATCTACTCCGTCGGCGACATCTGCACCCCCAAGTACAAGGCGGCCTGCGAGGCGCTCGGCCTGAAGTAGGAGGCCCGCGTCCCACCCCCGGCTGGTCGCGGCGCGCGGCCCGGACGGTGCCCGAACCCGGACACAGCGGGATGTTCCGGTGGCCGCCGTGGAGGGAGCCGTGTTGCGGACCCGGTTCGGCGCCGCGCATAGTTGCGCCACGGCAGTGGCAGCACACCGGGGGTGGAATGGGCGATGGCCGGGCGCGGGGCGGAGGAGCACCCTCACGGTGCCGACCGGCTGTGTGAAGCCGGGGATCGGGTGTACTCCCGTGCCGTACGCCGGGGGCGGGTGCCGCGCACGGACGCCGAACCCGTGCCCTGCCTGCTGGAACTGGCCCTGCTGCACCCCGACCCGGACGACATGGACTGGCTGGTGCCGACCTCCCCGCAGGAGGTCATGACCCGGCTGCTGCGCGGGGTCTACGACGAGGTCAGCGCGAGCCAGCGGCGGGTGGGCTCGGCGGTGGCCGCGTTCGAGTGGTACGCGGGCCTGGGCCGGCAGCTGGACGCGCTGGCGGCGCCGGCCGAGGGCAGTGCCATCCGGGTCCTGGACGGGCTCTCCCGCATCCAGGCCGCGATGGACGAGGCGACCGAGGCGTGCACCACCGAGGTGCTCACCGTGCAGCCCGGCGGCATCCGGCGGGAGGCCGAGCTCTCCGAGGGCCTGCACCGGGCGCTGGCGCTGCGCGGCCGGGGCGTGCGGATGCGGGACCTCTACACGCACGTGGCCCGGCACGGCCAGGGCCTGCTGAACTACCTGGAGCTGATGGGCGGCGCGGTGGAGGCGCGCACCCTGGACGAGGTCATCGACCGGCTCATCCTCTTCGACCGCACGGTGGCGTTCATCCCCGCCAACGCCGACCGCACGATGGCGCTGGAGCTGCGCCATCCGGCTCTGATCGCCTATCTGGTGACGGTCTTCGAACGCCTGTGGCGCCTGGCGATCCCGCTGACGGCCCCGCTCCCCGACACCGGCATCGAGGGCATCTCGCACCGCGAGCAGTCCATCGCCGCGCTGCTCGCCGAGGGCCACCAGGACGCGGTCATCGCCGAGCGCCTGGGCATCAGCGTGCGCACCTGCCGCGCCCACATCGCCCGCCTGTCGGAGACCCTGGGCGCGGCCAGCCGTACCCAGCTCGGCGTCCGGATCGCCCAGGTCGGCCTCGACGGGCATCGCCCGTCGGCACCGGCCACCGCCCTCACCGGTCCGGATCAAGAATCCCCGACCGCGCGATGAGGAACCCGAGCTGCGCCCGGCTCTCACTGCCCAGCGTGGCGGCGAGCTTGGCGATGTGCAGCCGTGCGGTCCGCACGTTCATCCCGAGGCGGTCGGCGATGACGGCATCGGTGTGCCCCTCCACGAGAAGCGCGGCGATGGCCCGTTGACGCGGGGTCACACCGTTGACCGACCGGGTCTGGACGGCCTGGGGGTACATGGGGGTGGCCAGGTGCCAGAGGCGGTCGAAGGTGGTGATGAAGTGAGCGATCAGGGCAGGGTTACGGACCTCCAGGGCCATCGTGATGTCGCTGTCGGCCGGAATGAAGGCCACCGTACGGTCGATGATGATCTGTCGCTCCGGCAGTTCGTCCAGCGTGCGTGCCTCGGCCCGGCCGCGGAGCTGCTCGTAACGGGCCAGGGTGATCGGTACGTGTCGCATGGTGCTCTGGTACAGCGTGCGTATGCGGCCGCCCCGGTCGAGGAACGCCTGGTCGCGCGGCATGGAGCGGGTTTGACCGACCTGGCCGCGGTCGTCCATGTAGTGGGTGTTGGGCTGGACGCAGAGCACGTCGGCGACGGCCTCGGCCATCGCTTCGTCGATCGCGTCGTTGATGCGCGCGACGCCCTGGAGGAGCCGGAGGTGCGCCGTCTCGGCCGGTGGGCCGGGCGGGCCGCCGACGGTCAGGAGTGGCTGGAGGATCCCCAGCAGCCGTCCTTCGCGCTGCCACTCGTCGGCGATGCGGGCGCGGGACGCGCGCAGGAAGCGGTCGAGTGCGGCGGCGGGGGAGACGGGATCCAGCCGTCCGGGGTCGTCCACGGCGGGGTGCAGCAACCCGGCGTCGACCAGGCAGGGGACGTCGGCCGCGTCCGCCGCGGGGACGTGCCCCTCCCGCAGGGCGCGTTCGTACAGCTCCCGGCCGGCGGCGCACAGATCCTCGATGCGGTGTGCCTGATGCGTCACCGGGGCCGCCGCCTCAGTGATCCCGGTCCAGGATGCCCGACTGGGCGATGAGGTAGCCGAGCTGGGCGCGGCTGCCGCTGCCGAGGGCCTGGGCGAGTTTGGCGATGTGGGCTCGGCAGGTCCGGACGTTCATGCCGAGCCGGCGGGCGATGGCTTCGTCCACGTGTCCTTCGACCAGGAGCTTGGCGATGGAGTGCTGGATCTCGGTGATGCCGTCGGGGGCGGTTTCGTAGGGGCTGCCTGCGCTCAGGGGCACGGCGTGGTCCCACATGAACTCGAAGACCTTGATGAGGTAGCTGACGAGGCCAGGTTGACGGATTTCCAGGGCGACCTTCTGGTCGTCACGGGTCGGGATGAAGGCGACGGTCTGGTCACAGATGATGAGCCGTTCGACCAGGCCGTCGATGGTGCGCTGCTCGACCTTGCCGTCGGAGAGCCGGGCGGCGTAATCCAGCCGCTCCGAGCTGTACCGGGCGGTGTGCGGGTAGAGCGTCCTGATGCGCACCCCGCGTTCGATCAGCGGCCGGTCGCGTCCCAGTCCCTGCTTGAGGCTGCGCTCGGGCCGGTGGCCGCTCGGCTGGACCGTGAGCATCTCGGTCTGGCACTGCGAGGTGGCCAGGTCCAGCGCCGCGTTGATCCGCTCGCTGCCCTCCAGCACGGTGATCGAGTCGCTGGAGACCGACATCTGGGCGCCGAGCGCCATGAAGGGGGCGAAGGCGTCGGACAACTGGATCGACTGCCGCCTGCGTTCGGTGATCTCGTGCTCGATCGGATTGAGCCGTTGGGCGAGGGCGACGGCAGGCGGCACCGGACGCAGCCATTCCGGGTCGTCGGGGTCAGGGTGGAGGAGGGCGAACTCCATCAGGCAGGGAGCCGGCGTCACGTCTTCCCGAGCGATTCGCCCCGTACGCAGGGCGGCAGCATAAAGTTGTCCGCCGACATCGCACATCTCGGTCATCGCATGGGGATGTGTCGCCTTAGTCCGATTTGCCACCAAATCTCCACCCCCCAGGGTCCTGAACATGCAGGAACATGATGCACCGATCGTGTGGCGTTGATGTGCCCGAATGAGCCATCGTCGTACCCGACGGGGGAAGAGGGGACCTTCAAGTGAGGACGAAGCCGACTATGCGTAACAAAATGCTTCGCTCGGTGCTTGTCGCCACCTTCGCCGCCGTCGCGACCGTCGGGGTTCTCGTAGGAGGGTCCGGCGGAAGGGGTGACGACGCTGGCGACAGTGTCTGGCCACTGGCTCCGAAGGGGCATGTGCTGGCGGACAGTGTCTGGCCGGCGGCAGCGGTAGCGGAGCCGACGGCAAGCGGAGCTGGGAGCTGACGTGACAACTCCACCCGACGACCGCTCCTTCCGTCGTGAAATGGCCACCGCCTACCGCTCCGGCTGGCACTTCATCGACCTGGTCACGGCCATCCCGCACAGCGGTGACTCGCTCATGGTCACCGTGTTCGGTGAGCCGGTCGTCGTCACGCGGGACGAGGACGGAGACGTGCGGGCGTACCGGTGCCTGCGCAAGCCGCGGGGCGCGCCGCAGCCGGTGCGCTGTGCCATCCGGTACGGAATGATCTTTGTGAACCTGGACCAGCGGGACCACCGGCTCTCCGAGCCGGCACCGTCCGACGTGCGAACCATCTCGGCCACCCCCCGCAGTGCCTGACGCGATTCCCCCGTCGTAACAGATCGCTCAGGTGCTTCCCCCCGCAGCGGCGTCACCGTGACCTGAACACGGTGACGCCGCTGCAGTTTGCGGGGACATTTCGGGGTATGGGCGTACTCCACGGTGGCCGGAAACGGCTGCGCTGCGGCCGTGCTCAGCCGCGCCCCAGCATCCGCTCCACCTCGATCTCGATCACCACCCGGGACGGGTTCGGCGAGGGCGTCCGCCGGTACCGCTCCGCGTACCGCCGCTCCGCCTCCGCGACCCGCTCCGGCTCGGCGCGCACCCGTGCCCGCCCCTCCAGCGTCGCCCAGCGCCGCCCGTCCACCTGGCACACCGCCACCCGGGCCCCCTCGGCCCCGGCCGCGAGCACATGGGCCACCTTCGTGCTCGCCCTGTTCGTGATCACCCGCGCCAGCCCCGCCGGGGCGTCGTAGGTGACCCCCACCGGCACCACGTGCGGGCTTCCGTCGGGGCGCAGGGTCGTCAGGGTGCACAGATGCCGTTCGCGCCAGAAGGCGAGATACGGCTCGTCCGGGGCAGCCGGGTCCTGGGAGTACGAGGCCATGCCGTGCAACCTAACCGACACCGCCGGGACCCGTGCACGGTCCGCCTTGAGTGGAATAGACTCAACTTTGTGTACGTTGACTGAGGCAGGACCGTCGGGTAGGAGGAGAACGCACACGTGGACGCCGAGCTGACCAACAGGAGCCGGGACGCGATCAACGCGGCGAGCAATCGTGCCCTCACCGAGGGGCACCCGGATCTCACCCCCGCTCACCTGCTGCTGGCTCTGCTCCAGGGGCAGGACAACGAGAACATCACCGACCTGCTCGCGGCCGTGGAGGCCGACCAGGCCGCCGTACGCGCCGGCGCCGAGCGCATCCTCGCCGGTCTGCCCAGCGTGACCGGGTCCACCGTCGCGCCTCCGCAGCCGAACCGCGAGATGCTGGCCGTGATCGCGGACGCCACCGAGCGCGCCAAGGCGCTCGGCGACGAGTACCTGTCCACCGAGCACCTGCTCATCGCCATCGCCGCGAAGGGCGGCGCCACCGGGGACGTGCTCAAGGAGCAGGGCGCCGACGCGAAGAAGCTTCAGGAGGCCTTCCAGAAGGCCAGGGGAGGACGCCGCGTGACCACCGCCGACCCGGAGGGCCAGTACAAGGCCCTGGAGAAGTTCGGCACCGACTTCACCGCCGCCGCCCGCGAGGGCCGGCTCGACCCGGTCATCGGGCGGGACCAGGAGATCCGGCGGGTCGTGCAGGTGCTGAGCCGTCGTACGAAGAACAACCCCGTCCTCATCGGCGAGCCGGGCGTCGGCAAGACCGCCGTGGTGGAGGGGCTCGCCCAGCGCATCGTCAAGGGCGACGTTCCCGAGTCGCTGAAGGACAAGCGGCTGGTCGCGCTCGACCTCGGCGCGATGGTGGCCGGCGCCAAGTACCGCGGCGAGTTCGAGGAGCGCCTCAAGGCCGTCCTGTCGGAGATCAAGGACTCCGACGGGCAGATCATCACCTTCATCGACGAGCTGCACACCGTCGTGGGCGCCGGTGCCGGCGGCGACTCCGCCATGGACGCGGGCAACATGCTCAAGCCGATGCTCGCGCGCGGCGAGCTGCGCATGATCGGCGCGACCACGCTGGACGAGTACCGCGAGCGGATCGAGAAGGACCCGGCGCTGGAGCGCCGCTTCCAGCAGGTCTTCGTCGGCGAGCCGAGCGTCGAGGACACCATCGCGATCCTGCGCGGGCTCAAGGGCCGCTACGAGGCCCACCACAAGGTGCAGATCAACGACTCCGCGCTGGTGGCCGCCGCGACCCTGTCCGACCGGTACATCACCTCCCGCTTCCTGCCGGACAAGGCCATCGACCTCGTCGACGAGGCCGCGTCCCGGCTGCGCATGGAGATCGACTCCTCGCCCGTGGAGATCGACGAGCTCCAGCGCGCCGTCGACCGGCTGCGGATGGAGGAGCTGGCCCTCAGCAAGGAGACCGACCCGGCCTCCGTCGCCCGCCTGGAGAAGCTGCGCCGCGACCTCGCCGACAAGGAGGAGGAACTGCGCGGCCTGACCGCCCGCTGGGAGAAGGAGAAGCAGTCCCTCAACCGGGTCGGTGAGCTGAAGGAGCGCCTGGACGACCTGCGCGGCCAGGCCGAACGCGCCCAGCGCGACGGCGACTTCGACACCGCGGCCAAGCTGCTGTACGGCGAGATCCCGCAGCTGGAGAAGGAGCTGGAGGCCGCCTCCGCCGCCGAGGAGGAGGTCGCCAAGGACACCATGGTCAAGGAGGAGGTCGGCTCCGACGACATCGCCGACGTCGTCGCCGCCTGGACCGGCATCCCCGCCGGACGCCTGCTGGAGGGCGAGACGCAGAAGCTGCTGCGCATGGAGGAGGAGATCGGCAAGCGGCTGATCGGCCAGAGCGAGGCCGTACGGGCCGTGTCGGACGCCGTACGCCGTTCGCGGGCCGGGATCGCCGACCCCGACCGGCCCACCGGGTCCTTCCTCTTCCTCGGCCCGACCGGTGTCGGCAAGACCGAACTGGCCAAGGCGCTCGCGGACTTCCTCTTCGACGACGAGCGGGCCATGGTCCGCATCGACATGTCGGAGTACGGCGAGAAGCACAGCGTGGCCCGGCTGGTCGGCGCGCCCCCCGGGTACGTCGGCTACGAGGAGGGCGGCCAGCTCACCGAGGCCGTGCGCCGGCGCCCGTACAGCGTGGTCCTGCTGGACGAGGTGGAGAAGGCCCACCCGGAGGTCTTCGACATCCTGCTCCAGGTGCTGGACGACGGCCGCCTGACCGACGGTCAGGGCCGGACGGTCGACTTCCGCAACACCATCCTGGTCCTCACCTCCAACCTGGGCAGCCACTTCCTGATGGACCCGCTGACCACCGAGGAGCAGAAGAAGGAGCAGGTGCTGGAGGTCGTCCGGGCCTCCTTCAAGCCGGAGTTCCTCAACCGGCTGGACGACCTGGTGGTCTTCTCGGCGCTGACCAAGCCCGAGCTGGAGCGGATCGCGGGGCTCCAGATCGACCGGCTGGCCAAGCGGCTGGCCGAGCGGCAGCTCACCCTGGACGTCACCCCCGAGGCGCTGGCCTGGCTGGCGGAGGAGGGCCTGGACCCGGCCTACGGCGCCCGGCCGCTGCGCCGGCTGGTGCAGAGCGCCATCGGCGACCGGCTCGCCAAGGAGATCCTGTCCGGCGAGGTCAAGGACGGCGACACGGTCCGCGTGGACCGCTTCGGCGAGGGCCTGCTGGTCGGTCCCGCCACCGGAAAGACGCTCTAGCGGACACCCCGGCTGTCAGCTCTGGGCTGACCGGCGGGTCGGGGGTTGCCATCCCCCGACCCGCCGGTGGGAGGATGGCCGCATCCGCATGAAGGGAAAAACACGGTGAGCATCGACCCGTCCTCGATTCCGAACTTCGGGGGCCAGCCCGAACCGCAGCCCCAAGGACCGGCGGGCCCCGTCCTCCCGGATCAGGACCTGGTGAAGCAGCTCCTCGACCAGATGGAGCTGAAGTACGTCGTCGACGAGGAGGGTGACCTCGCCGCGCCGTGGGAGCAGTTCCGCACCTACTTCATGTTCCGGGGAGAGGCCGAACAGGCGATCTTCTCGGTGCGGACCTTCTACGACCGGCCCCACAAGATCGACGAGAAGCCGCAGCTGCTGGAGTCCATCGACGACTGGAACCGCCGAACCCTGTGGCCGAAGGTGTACACCCACACCCACGACGACGGCACCGTCCGTCTCATCGGCGAGGCCCAGATGCTGATCGGCACGGGCGTCGACATCAACCACTTCGTCTCCTCCACGGTCAGCTGGGTGCGGGCCGCGATCGAGTTCGACAAGTGGCTGGTCGAGCAGCTCGGCCTGGAGCAGGAGGTCAACGACTCCGAGAAGCCCGAGGACGACGGCGAGTAGCAGGAGGGCCCGGACGGCCCGGGGGCCTTCGCCCCTGGGCCGGACGTCCCGCGCTCACATGCGCCGCAGCCGCTCCGCCGCCTCGCGGAGGACGTCCTCCCGCTTGCAGAAGGCGAACCGCACGAACGGCGCGCCCGCCTCCCGGTCGTCGTAGAAGACCGCGTTCGGGACGGCCACCACGCCCGCCCGCTCCGGCAGCGCGCGGCAGAAGGCGAAGCCGTCCTTCTCGCCCAGGGGCCGGATGTCGGTGGTGATGAAGTACGTCCCGGCCGGCCGGAACACCTCGAAGCCCGCCGCCGTCAGCCCCTCCGCCAGGATCTCCCGGCGCGCCAGCATGCCCCGGCGGAACTCCTCGAACCAGGAGTCGGGCAGCGCGAGGGCCTCGGCCACCGCGTACTGGAAGGGGCCCGAGGAGACGTACGTCAGGAACTGCTTCACCGCGCGGACCGCGGCGACCAGCTCCGGTGCGGCCGTCACCCAGCCGACCTTCCAGCCGGTGAAGGAGAACGTCTTGCCGGCCGAACCGATGCCGACCGTCCGCTCGCGCATGCCCGGGAACGTGGCGAGCGGCAGGTGCTCGGCGCCGTCGAAGACCAGGTGCTCGTAGACCTCGTCGGTCACCACCAGCAGGTCCCGCTCCACCGCCAGCTCGGCGACGGCGGCCAGCTCCTCGCGCGTGAGGACCGTGCCGGTCGGATTGTGCGGGGTGTTGATCAGCAGCAGCCGGGTGCGGTCGGTGACCGCGGCGCGCAGCTCGTCCAGGTCCAGCCGGAAGCTTCCCTCGTGCGGGCGCAGGGTGACCGGCACCCGGGTGCCGCCCGCCATCGCGATGCAGGCCGCGTACGAGTCGTAGTACGGCTCCAGCGCCACCACCTCGTCCCCCGGCTCGACCAGCGCCAGCAGCGCGGCCGCGATGGCCTCGGTCGCGCCCGCCGTGACCAGCACCTCGGTGTCGGGGTCGTAGGACAGGCCGTAGCGGCGCAGCTGGTGCGCGGCGATCGCGGTGCGCAGCTCGGGGACGCCGGGGCCGGGCGGGTACTGGTTGCCGCGGCCGTCGCGGAGCGCCCGTACGGCGGCCTCCCGGATCTCCTCGGGCCCGTCGGTGTCGGGGAAGCCCTGGCCCAGGTTGATCGACCCGGTGGCCACGGCGAGCGCCGACATCTCGGCGAAGATCGTCGTCCCGAACGCGGCGAGCCGGCGGTTGAGGTGGGGGCGTGCGCTGGAGGTCATGCCGGTCATCCTGCGCTCAAGCTCTGGAGTTCCTCAACTCTGCTTTGCGGTCCGCCGGGGCCGGGCATCCCCCGGTCACCGCGGTAGGACGCGGCAACGGCGAGGCGCCCACGGGGGGCCGCTTCGGGGGAAGGGAAGGAGGGTGACGCCATGACCGTCGGCATCATCCTTGCGGTGGCCGTGGTGCTGGTCATCGCGGCGGCGGGCCGTAACCGCCGCAACCGGCGCGCCGGGGTTCAGCTCGGCAAGGGCGGCCCGCGCCGGCGGAACCGGGCGTACCGCGCGTCGGCGTCGTCGGCCTCCGCGGGCAGCGGGACCCACCACAGCTGGTGGGTCGGCGGTGGGGACGCCGGCTCGTCGGGTGGGCACGGGGGACACGGCGGGCACGGGGGACACGGAGGGCACTCCTGCGGAGGCGGTTCGTCCTGTGGAGGGGGCTCGTCCTGCGGTGGGGGTTCGTCGTGCGGCGGGGGGTCGTCGTGCGGCGGGGGCGGATGCGGCGGGGGCAGCTGACACGGGGCAGCCGCGCCTCCGGAACAGGGGGATCCGCATCCGGGCCGCACACGGCCGGGCGCCCGCCGGGGGGAGACCTTCCGGCGGGCGCCCGGCCGCGCCGTTTCCCGCGCCCGGCGCACGCTGTGGTTGAACAGTTGAGCTGTGGAGCCCTCTGAGGGATGGAAACCCCACGAAGTTGGGTAAAAACGCTGTGGCGGCGCCACTGTTCATGATTCCCTCTAAATCGCCAACGCAGCCCCTCGGACGTCCCCCAGGCTCCCCATCCCGGCCGGGCCGGCTGGGCTGACATGGCCGATCTCCCCTCTTCTTGCGTGTTAGCGGAGCCGATCCATGCTCACGACCCTGAACACCACCTACACCGATACGCGCGCCGCCGATCTCGCCTGGGCCCTGGGACGCGAGCCGCTGCCCGCCCTGGCCACCCTCGATCTCGAACTCACCGGCGCGAAACTTCAGTTGAGGCTGCTCGGCGCGTCCCACCAGGTGCTCCTGGAGGAGGAGCGGGGCCGCTGTTCGGAGACGGTCGCCTGCATCCCCGGCTCCAGCACCCCGCTGCCGCTGGGCGTCGCCAAGCGCGTCGGCGACTGGGAATACGAGTTCGCCGCCCGCGTGGAGGTGCTCACCCCCGGCTCGTTCGCGGGTCGCGCCCAGGAGCTGCTGGCCCTCGTCTCCGACCATCCGCACGGCCTCGCCGGGGTCTTCCCGGGCAGCCCGCACGCCTTCACCGCGATGCTGGCCCAGCACCAGGGGGGCCAGGTGCACTGGCGCACCTGGCACGCCTACCCCCAGGACGGCCAGCTGGTGGCCACCCGGACCCGGGTCGGGGCACGGAAACGGGCGGCGGCTGCGCACCCCGCGGCGACATAAACCCGCCATGCGTCAACCGTCCTCAGATCCACACGTGTGGGTGACGAAGCGTGCCGAGCAAGTGACGTAACGTCGCAGCGTGATCGAACCGCACGCCCCCGCGCCCCCGGGCGCCCCGCCCTCCTGGACAGGCCCCGCACGGCTGCCCGTCCGGCCCGGCACCGGGCGGTTCCTGGTCCTCGTGTGCGTCTTCGTCTGCGCGGCCTGCGGACTCGTGTACGAACTCGAACTGGTCGCCTTCGCCTCGTACCTGATGGGCGACTCGGTCACCCAGGCCTCCGTGGTGCTCTCCGTGATGGTGTTCGCGATGGGCATCGGCTCGCTCGGCGCCAAGCGGCTGCGCTGCCACGCGGCGGCCGGATTCGGCGCGGTCGAGTCGGTCCTCGCGCTGATCGGCGGGTGCAGCGCCATGGCCCTGTACGCCGTCTTCGCCTGGACCGCCGGCTGGGGCGGCATGTGGGCCGACGGGCCGCGCTGCCTCCTCGTCGCCTTCTCGCTCGCCATCGGCCTGCTCATCGGCGCCGAGGTGCCGCTGCTGATGGAGCTGATCCAGCGCATCCGCCGGCAGGACGCGGGCGGCGCCGTGGCCGACCTGTTCGCCGCGGACTACGTGGGGGCGCTGGTCGGCGGCCTCGCCTTCCCGTTCCTCCTGCTGCCGTTCCTCGGCCAGCTGACGGGCGCCCTGCTGACGGGGACGGTCAACGTCGTCGCGGGCGGCGCCCTGGTCCTCGGCCTCTTCCGCCGCGACCTCACCCGCCGCGCCCGCTGGACGCTGCTCCTCGCCGGCCTCGTCGTCCTCGGCGTCCTCGCCTGCGCCGCCGCCCTCGCCGGCGACTTCGAACGGGCCGCCCGGCGCGCCGTGTACGGCACCGACGTCCGGGTGGCCGTGCAGACCGACGTCCAGGAGGTCGTCCTCGCCGGCGGCACCCACGGCGAACCCCTCGACCTCTTCCTCGACGGCCGCCTCCGGGTCGGCGGGCGGGACGAGCGCCGCTACCACGAGGCCCTGGTCCGGCCCGCGCTGACCGGCCCGCACGCGCGCGTACTGATCCTCGGCGGCGGCGACGGCCTGGCCGCCCGCGAGGTGCTGCGCCACCCCGGGGTGCGCCGCGTGGACATCGTCGAACTCGACCCCGGCCTGGTACGGCTGGCCCGCCGTGATCCCGGCCTGTCCGCCGCCAACGGACACGCGCTCGCCGACCCGCGCGTGCGCGTCACCACCGCCGACGCGCTCACCTGGCTGCGGGGGGCGCGCGGACCGGCGTACGACGTCGTGATCAGCGACCTGCCCGACCCCGGCATCACGGCCAGCACCAAGCTGTACTCCCAGGAGTTCTACGGCCTGACCCGCCGCGTCCTGGCCCCGGACGGCCGGCTGGTGGTGCACGCGGGGCCCGTCACCGCCCGGCCCCGCGCCTTCTGGACCGTCGCCGCGACCCTGCGCGCGGCCGGCTTCGCCGCCTCGCCCTACCGGGTGCTCGGCCACGACTCCGCCTTCGCGGCCGGCCCCGACCGTTCGACGGGAGCGTCCCGGGCACCGCACGACTGGGGGTTCCTGCTCGCGAGGCGCGGGGACGCGGCGCCCGTCCTCCGCGTGGGCCGCGAGCGCGCCGGGAGCCTGACGCAGGCCGAGCTGGCGGCGGACGCGCGGGCGGCGGCACGGACGCGGGTGGCCGGGGTGCCGGTGTCGACACTGGTGCATCCGAGGTACTGAGGGGCTTCACGACCGGGTGAGTTCCGGCGACAACTGGGTAGGCTCCACGGACATGGAGCACCAGGTCTTCGTCCCGGCCCCGGCCGAGCGGATCGGCGCGGCACTGGCCGACCGGACACGCGTGGCCCGGGCGATCCCCGGCCTGCAGCAGGACGCCGGTGCCGAACCGATCACCGGCCGGCTGAAGCTGCGGGTGGGCGGACACTCCGTCACCTTCCGCGGCACCGTCCGGGTGACCGCCCGCGAGGACGGCACGTACGCCGTCGTCGGCGACGCCACCGAGGCCCGCGGCACCGGCGCGGTCAAGCTCGCCCTGACCCTGCGCCTCGCGGACGCCGAGGGCGGCTGCACCGTCACGGCCGAGGGCACGGCGGACGCGACCGGCCGGATCACGGAACTGCCGGCGGAGACGGTGCACGCGGCGGCGACCCGGCTGCTGAGCCGCGCCCTGGAGTCCCTGGCCGCCGGTGCCGACGCGGGCACCGACACCGACACCGACACTCAGGACACGCCACCCGCCGGCCCCGCCCGCACCTCCGTCTTCGAGACCGAGGTCTCCCCGTCCGCCCTGGCCCCGGACGCGGACGAGGACCTCGACACGGGCGCCGGCGAGGGCGCGGACGCCGACACCGGGATCGTCACCGCCTCCACCGACCGCCCCTCCGGCGACTTCGCCGACACCGGTGAACCCCCCGCCGAGGCCGCGCACGCCCGCCGCACGATGATCGGCCGCAGCGCCGAAGAGGTCGACCACGCCCCGCCGCGGGGCCGCTACGCCCCGGTCCCGGCGCCGCAGACGGTCACGGCGACATCGGCGCTGCGCTGGGCGGCACCGGCGGCGGCACTGGCGGTGGCGTCGGCGATCGTCGTGAGCAGAGCCCTGCGGAAACGCCGCTGAGCGACGGCACCGGGGGCCGGCACCGATCCACCCCAAGTACTGTCGTCCCGTGAGTAACGAAGACATCACGCTGACCGCAGGCGAAGCGGAAGCACGCGTCAGCCCGGCCAACGGCGGCCGCCTCGGCAGCCTCAGGATCGGCTCCCTGGAACTGCTGCGGCAGGGGCCCCGTTACGGCTGCTTCCCGATGGTGCCCTGGTGCGGGCGGATCAGGGACGGCCGCTTCCTGGACGGCGGCACCGTCCGCCAGATGCCGCTCAACTCCCCGCCGCACGCCATCCACGGCACCGCGCGCGACGGCGCCTGGCGCACCGCCCGCGTCACGGAGAACGAGGCGGTGATCACCTGCGAGCTGACCGATCCCTGGCCGCACCCCGCCCGCGTCACCCAGATCGTCGCCCTCGCCGAGGACGCGCTGACACTGACGATGTCCGTGGAGACGTACGACGACTCCTTCCCGGCGCAGCTCGGCTGGCACCCGTGGTTCCACCGCAACCTCGGCGGCGAGGACGTCCGGCTGGACTTCAAGCCCGCCTGGCAGGAGGAGCGCGGCGCCGACCACCTGCCGACCGGCAACCGCGTCGACCCGAGGCCCGGCCCCTGGGACGACTGCTTCGGCATGCCCGGCGGCGTCGACGTCACCCTCACCTGGCCCGGACAGCTGGAGCTGAAGGTGGCGAGCCGGGAGGAGTGGGTGGTGGTCTACGACGAGCAGGCCGAGGCGGTCTGCGTGGAGCCGCAGACCGGTCCGCCGAACGGGCTGAACACCCTCCCGCGCCTGGTCACCCCGCTGGACCCGCTGGAGGCGACGACCACCTGGAGCTGGCGGCGGCTCTAAGCTGGTCGGCATGACGGACGTACGCGGCGCGCTGCTGCAGCAGATCAAGGACAAGGCCGTGGTGCACGGCAAGGTGACCCTCTCCTCCGGTCTGGAGGCCGACTACTACGTCGACCTGCGCCGCATCACCCTCGACGGCGAGGCCGCGCCGCTGGTCGGCCAGGTGCTGC
Source organism: Streptomyces sp. NPDC004658 (assembly GCF_040609555.1). Classification (NCBI taxonomy): domain Bacteria; kingdom Bacillati; phylum Actinomycetota; class Actinomycetes; order Kitasatosporales; family Streptomycetaceae; genus Streptomyces; species Streptomyces sp. NPDC004658. The sequence continues at coordinate 4,966 of NZ_JBEXKG010000025.1, read as the reverse complement.
TGGACCTGACCGAGGACCTGGAGTTCGACGCGGTCGGCGGGCTCACCATGGGCGCCGACCCGGTCGCCGCCGCCATGCTGCACGCCGCCGCCGCGCGCGGTCGCAGGCTCGACGCGTTCGTCGTCCGCAAGGCCGCCAAGGCGCACGGGCTCCAGCGGCGCGTCGAGGGCCCGGACATCGCGGGCCGCCGGGTCCTGGTGGTGGAGGACACCTCCACCACCGGCGGTTCCCCGCTGACCGCCGTCGAGGCCGTCCGCGAGGCCGGTGCCGAGGTCGTCGCCGTCGCGACCATCGTGGACCGGGCGACCGGTGCCGCCGAGAAGATCGAGGCCGGCGCGGGCGTTCCGTACCGGTTCGCCTTCTCGAAGGATGAACTGGGTCTGGACTGACCGGGCGGTTTGACCTGCACTTGACCGGGGCGCCGACCCAGCCCCCCAGGTCTGGAAAGATGGGGCCGACGATGACGTCGCACCCCAGGTCTAGGTCAGGGCCGTAACGCAGAACGCCAACCCGCAACACAAGGAGCGGACAGGATGCCCATCGCAACCCCCGAGGTCTACAACGAGATGCTCGACCGGGCGAAGGCAGGCAAGTTCGCCTACCCGGCCATCAACGTCACGTCCTCGCAGACCCTGAACGCGGCCCTGCGCGGCTTCGCGGAGGCGGAGAGCGACGGCATCGTCCAGATCTCGACCGGCGGGGCCGAGTTCCTCGGCGGGCAGTACAGCAAGGACATGGTGACCGGCGCCGTCGCGCTCGCCGAGTACGCGCACGTCCTCGCCGAGAAGTACCCGGTCAACATCGCCCTGCACACCGACCACTGCCCGAAGGACAAGCTCGACGGGTACGTGCGTCCGCTGCTCGCGATCTCCGAGGAGCGCGTCAAGGCCGGCCGCAACCCGCTGTTCCAGTCGCACATGTGGGACGGCTCCGCCGAGACCCTCGCCGACAACCTCTCCATCGCCCAGGAGCTGCTGGAGCGCGCCCGCGCCGCCAAGATCATCCTGGAGGTGGAGATCACCCCGACCGGCGGCGAGGAGGACGGCGTCTCCCACGAGATCAACGACGAGCTGTACACCACCGTCGACGACGCGATCCGCACCGCCGAGGCCCTGGGCCTGGGCGAGAAGGGCCGCTACCTGCTGGCCGCCTCCTTCGGCAACGTGCACGGCGTGTACAAGCCGGGCAACGTCGTCCTGCGCCCGGAGCTGCTGAAGGAGCTGAGCGAGGGCGTCGCCGCCAAGTTCGGCAAGGCCTCTCCGTTCGACTTCGTCTTCCACGGCGGCTCCGGCTCCACCGAGCAGGAGATCCAGACCGCGCTGGAGAACGGCGTCGTCAAGATGAACATCGACACGGACACCCAGTACGCCTTCACCCGTCCGGTCGCCGGCCACATGTTCCAGAACTACGACGGCGTCCTGAAGGTCGACGGCGAGGTCGGCAACAAGAAGGCCTACGACCCGCGCACCTGGGGCAAGCTGGCCGAGGCGGGCATGGCCGCGCGTGTCGTCCAGGCCACGCAGCACCTGCGCTCGGCGGGCAACAAGCTCAAGTAAGCGGTACGGCGTCCCAGCGGGCCCGGCGGCTGTCCCTGCCGCCGGGCCCGCTGTATACCTGGGGGCATGCCCGACGTCCGGCTCGGCTCTTCCCAGGGCAAGTGGATCCTGCTCACCACCGTCCTGGGCTCCAGCATGGCGATGCTGGACTCCACCGTCGTCAACGTCGCCCTGCCGCGCATCGGCCGGGACCTCGACGCGAGCCTCTCCGCCCTGCAGTGGACGGTCAACGCGTACATGGTCACGCTGGCCGGCCTGATCCTGCTGGGCGGCTCGCTGGGCGACCGCTACGGCCGCCGGAAGGTCTTCGTCCTCGGGGTCGTCTGGTTCGCGGCGGCCTCCCTGCTGTGCGGCCTGGCCCCCACCTCCGGAATCCTCATCGCCGCCCGCGCCCTCCAGGGCATCGGCGGGGCCCTGCTCACCCCCGGCTCGCTCGCCCTCATCCAGGCGTCCTTCCATCCCGACGACCGCAGCCGGGCGGTCGGCCTGTGGTCCGGCTTCGGCGGGATCGGCGCCGCCGTCGGCCCCTTCCTCGGCGGCTGGCTGGTGGCCGGACCCGGCTGGCGCTGGGTGTTCCTCCTCAACGTGCCCGTGGCGCTGCTGTGCGCGCCGATCGCGCTGCGGCACGTACCGGAATCCGCCGATCAGCGCGCCCACGGCCGCTTCGACGTCCTCGGCGCGGCCCTGGGCGCCCTGGCCCTGGCCCTGCTGACGTACGCGCTGATCGAGGCGCGGGCCGGCTCCCTGGGGGTGGCCCTGACCGGGGCGGCGGGCCTCGCGGCGGCGGTGGCCTTCGTGCACGTCGAGCGGCACCGGCCCGACCCGATGCTCCCGCCGGACATCTTCGCCTCGCGCCAGTTCACGGCGGTCAACCTCGTCACCCTGTGCGTGTACGCGGCCTTCGGCGGCTTCTTCTTCCTCACCGCGCTCCAGCTCCAGGTGGTGGCGGGCTACTCCCCGCTCGCCGCCGGTACCGCCCTGCTGCCCACCACGGCCCTGATGCTGCTGTTCTCCTCCCGCTCGGGCGCGCTGGCCGACCGCACCGGGCCGCGCCTGCCGCTGACGGTGGGCCCGCTGCTGTGCGCGGTGGCGATGCTGCTGATGCTGCGGGTGGGCAAGGGGGCGGACTACCTGACCGACGTGCTCCCGGCCCTGCTGGTGATGGGCGCCGGCATGGTCATCCTGGTCGCGCCCCTGACGGCCACGGTCCTCGCCTCCGTCGACACCGCCCGGGCGGGCCTGGCCAGCGGCATCAACAACGCGGCGGCGCGCGCGGCGGGGCTGCTGGCGGTGGCCGCGCTGCCGCTGCTGGCGGGGATGGGTCCGGAGGCGTACCGGTCGCCCACGGCGTTCGACGCGGCGTTCGACCGGGCGATGCCGATCTGCGCCGGGGTGCTGGTGCTGGGCGGGGCGCTCGCCTTCGCCCTGGTCCGCCGGCCGGCGCCGGGGTGCCGGCGGCCGGAGTGCCGGACCCACGGCAGCGTGACGGCTCCGCCGTTGGAGGCCGACCGGCCGGGGTGAGCGCCGGGTGGCTCTCCGACCGCGACCCGTGGGGGCTGGTGGCGTGGTTCTTCGGCTGGGGCCCGGTGGGGGGGCTGGTCGCGCAGTTCCCCGCGCCCCTGCGGGGCGCTCGTTCGGGCTCGTCGCGCGATGCGCGAAACTGAGGTCATGACGATTCACGAGAACCTGCTCGGCGGCCCGCCCCCCACCCACCTCCCCGACGACCCGGCGCCCCGCGAGGCCCTGGCGAACGGCACCGCGCCGGCGGACGTCGCCGCCAAGTACCCCACCTCCTCGCTCGCCTGGGCCCAGCTGGCCGACGACGCGTTCGAGCGGGGCTCGGTCGTGGAGTCGTACGCCTACGCCCGTACGGGCTACCACCGCGGTCTGGACGCCCTGCGCCGCAACGGCTGGAAGGGCCACGGCCCGGTGCCGTGGGAGCACGAGCCGAACCGCGGCTTCCTGCGCGCCCTGCACGCCCTCGCCCGCGCCGCCCAGGCGATCGGCGAGCAGGAGGAGTACGAGCGCTGCACGCAGTTCCTGAAGGACTCCTCGCCGACGGCGGCCCAGACCCTGGGCTGACCCGTACGTGACGCACGAGTCCGCCCTGGCCCCGTGCCACGACGCCGCTGCCGGGGCGCGGAGGCCGGGGCCCCTGGGGCTGTCCCGGGACTTCTGGCTGGTGTGGACCGCGGCGGCGGTCTCCGGGCTCGGCGACGGGCTGGAGCTGAGCGCGTTCCCCCTGCTGGCCACGCACTGGACCCGTGACCCGGTGCTCGTCTCCGCGGCCGCCGCCGCCATGCAGGCACCGTGGCTGTTCCTGGGGCTGCCGGCGGGCGGGCTGGTCGACCGCTGGGACCGCAGGAAGGTGCTGCTGATCGCCGACTGCTGCCGCGCGCTGCTCGTGGCGGCCCTGGCGGCGGCGGTGGCGCTCGGCGTGGGGAACATCTGGCTGCTGCTGGTCGTGCTGTTCGCCCTGGGATCGGCGCAGATCTTCTTCGACACCTCCGTGCAGGCGGTGATCCCCGCCGTGGCCGGGACCGGCTCGCTGGTCCGTGCCAACAGCCTCCTCCAGGGCAGTTCCACCGTGCTCGTCCAGTTCGTGGGGCCGGCCGCGGGTGCCGCCCTGTTCGCGGTCGCACGCTGGCTGCCGGCCGGCATCGACGCGGTCAGCTACCTGCTGGGCGTGGTCCTGCTGGCGGGCGTACGGGGCCGCTTCCGCCCGCCGCGGACGTCGTCGCCGCAGGGCGCCCCGTCCCTGCGGCACAGCGTCGCCGAGGGACTGCGCTGGCTGCGCGACGACCGGGTGGTCCGGGTGCTCGCCCTGGCGACGGTCCTGCTGGGCATGGGCAGCGCCGCCGCCTGGGGGGTCATGGTCCTGTTCGCCCGGCAGCAGTGGCACCTCGACGGCGCGGGCTACGGGCTGCTTCTGACGGCGAGCGCCGTGGGCAGCGTCGTCGGCTCCCTGGTCGCCGCCCCGCTGGCCCGGCGGCTGCCCCGCCGGTTGCTGCTGGTCGGTTCCGCCGCCGGCTCGGCGGCGGCCTTCGGCCTGCTCACGGTCACCCGCCCGGCCGCGCTCGCCGCCGCCCTGCTGGCCCTCAACGGGCTGATGGTGGTGGTGTGGAACGTGGTCACGGTCTCCGAACGGCAGGCCCGCATCCCGGACGCGCTCACCGGCCGGGTGACCGCCGCGTACCGGATGCTCGCCTGGGGCGGCATGCCGGCCGGCGGGCTCCTGGGCGGCGCGCTGGCCTCCGCCCTCGGTCTGCGCGCCGCGCTGTCGGCGGGGGGCCGGCGGCGGGGCCTGGCCGCCCCGCGGGTCGCCGCCGGGGGGGGCCCCCGCGGTGGGGGCGCCCGGCCCCCGGCATGATCGGGCGTGCCGGGTCGGGGGGGTTTGGGGTGGCTTGCGG